>CALIMU010000081.1 GCA_938045355.1 uncultured Clostridium sp.
TATCTAATGGTATCTTTATTCTTTCTTCATATTTTTGTTTTGCTTTTTCAAATTCTTTTTGATCAATTTCTTCTGAATTTTCAATATCTAATTTAAGAATTTCATCTTCTATATTATCTACTTTTTCTATCTTATCTATCTTTTCATTCTTTACTTTTTTTTTCTTATTACCCATTATCTCCCCAATTCATAATTTAAAATACTTAATACTGAAGGTCCTGTTGTCTCAGCTCTTAATATTCTTTCTCCAAGTGTTACAATTCTTATATTTCTAAGTTTCCTAAATTTTTCTATCTCAGTTTCATCTATTCCACCTTCTGCTCCTATTACTAATGCTATATTAGTATAATTATTTTTCACTATATTTGCTAACATATCCTTAATGTTAATAGTGTCTTCTATTACTTTTTCATATAATATAAATACTGCATCTTCTTTTTCTAATTTTAATAATGTTTCTAGCATATTATCTAATATTTCTATTTTAGGTATATCTATTCTCCTAGATTGTTTTGATGATGATTCTAATATTTTTCTAAATCTCTCTATTTTCTTATTTTTTTCATTTTCTTTAAATTTAACAACATTTCTCTTAAATGGTGTAACACATATCTTATCTACCCCAAGTTCTGTTACCTTTTCTAAAAAATATTCAAATCTTTCACCTTTTATAGCTCCTTGATATATTGTAATCTTCATATCATTTACTTTTTTTTCTATTATATCTTTTATTTTTAAATTCCCGTAATCTATCTCTTACTTCTGTAATATATAATGTTTTTGTATCTATATCTACAACTTCTATAATTTCTCCTATTTTTACTCTTAAAACATTATATAAATGATGAAAATTAGCTGTTTCATTTTTTATTAATATATCTCCATTTTCTAATATATTAACATTTTCAAATATTCTCATTATTTTTGTTCCCAACCATTATTATTAAATTTTTTTAATTCTTCTATAGAATTTATTCCACCTCTTAAATCATTTATTTGCATATTTATATTATTACCATTATTATCTTTAACAATACTTTCTTTATCTATAAGTATTCTCCTTATTAAATTATAGAAAACTTGTGCATCTGGTTTTCTAAGTGTTACTACTATTGTTTCCCTTATACTATCTAATATAAGTGTTGACATGAATATCCTATCTACTTTTGTTATATCATTAAAATAATTTAATTGTACTGTTAATATTGATTTTATTTGAAAAATTATTCCAGTAGATTTTGAAACTATTATTCCTTTGTTTGTTATTGCTATTCCACATAACTCTCCAAAAAAACATGGAAATGAATGGAAAAAACTCCCTTGTTCACCAATAGACCCTATAAATGCAATATATACTTCTTCATCATAATCTAAATTTTTTTCTATTTCTTTAAAATACTTCATATACATTGAATCTGTTATTTTAAATCGTCTTACTTTTCTATTACTTTTATACCATTCTAGCATTTCTTTTGCTATTTTCATTTTCCATTCTCCCCATATTTATTATATTTATTCTCTTTTAAATTGATTATACATTTTATATATCCAATTATACTATATACAATTCATATTCTCTATATCTGCAAACTTAAAAATATATTAATACCAAAAAAGCACATAGCTATTATTCAATAACTTTGTGCTTTTATTTCCCAATTCACCTAACTTTTTTAAATGAAAGTTTCTTCAATAAGTTCCATTTTTTGAAGAGATCTTATAAGCTTCCTTTCATAATCATTTTTTATATTAATATCAAGAGAAAACTCGTCTAGAGCTTCATCTACAATATCTAACTTATTTATCCTAATATAAATAATCTCTTCATTTTTTAATACTATTTCTATACTTCCAGTTACATCATAAAAACTAGCTGTTAATAGAAAAAATCTGTTTCTACTCTTCTTAATATTATCATCTATAATAATCTCAGATATTTTGAGATCCTCTACCTTAAGATATTCTAAGAAATTTCCTTTCTCTTGAATTTTCTTTTTCGATCCTCTTTTTTTTTGAATATAATACTTTTTAAAATTTACTATTATATTATATTCATCTTTTAAAATTGGCCGTATAAGTTTAATTAACATCTTTTTCATCTCCCTTTAATAATATTTATTTAGATCTAAATCTATCTAATGATATTATATCATATTCATTAAATTATGTTAACTATTGATTTCTCTTACTTACATCTCTTTTGTTACCTCTTCTAATCTTAAAAGTTCTTCCCATCTTCTATCAACTTCTTTTTGAAATTCTTCTATCATCCATTCATTTCCTTCTTTAAACATATGTTTAAATCTCTTTTGTGGTCTTAAAAACTCTTCTATAGGCTTTTTCTTTACCGGCTTATAATTTATAACATACTTCCCGTTTATAACCTCATACAGTGGCCAATAACATGTATCTACCGCAAGCTTATTTATATCCATTAATAATTCTTCAGAATATCCCCATCCTCTTGGACATGGTGCAAATATATTTAGAAATGTTGCTCCTTCTGTATATATTGCTTTTTCTGATTTTATATATAAATCTTTAAATGTTCCAACTGCCGCTGTTTGTGCTACATATGGGAGATTATGTGCTACCATTATTTTTGTTAGATCTTTTCTTTTTTCTAATTTACCATTTTCTTCTTTTCCAACTGGTGTTGTTGTAGTATTTGCAAATGCTGGTGTTGCTGAACTTCTTTGCATTCCTGTATTCATATATCCACCATTATCATAGCAAATATATGTCATATCATGTCCTCTTTCCATTGCAGAAGATAAACTCTGAAGCCCTATATCATATGTTCCACCATCTCCTCCGAAAAGTTATAAACTTGGTAGTTTGATTTTCTTTAATCTCACCTTTTTTTCTTTTAATACTATATGCAGATTCTACCCCTGAAAGTGTTGCTGCAGAAGATGCAAATGCTGTATGTATATATGAGTCTGTCCATGATGTATATGGATATATTGTACTTGATACTTCTAAACATCCTGTTGCTGTTGATATTACAACATGGTCTTCATTTTTTACTGCTCTTAATACCATTCTAACTATTGGTGGTACTCCGGCATCCTGTGCACATTCTATGACCTGCTGTAAACCTTGATGGTGTTTGTGACATTACATTTTTTAAATTAAATACTGGCATTTTCTCCTCCTTTCTATTTTAATCCTACATATCTTATCTTTTCATCATTAGAATTATCTAATATATCATCAAATATTCCTTCAATATCATCTACTCCTATATCTCTTCCACCTATTCCATAAATATAGTTTGAAACAATTATATTTTTATCTCCAAATTTATCTTTTTCTTCATACTTTTCTTTCATATCATATATTGCAGATATAATTTCTTTATATAATGGTCCTCCATTTAAAGAATAATCCATTACCTTATCCATTACTGCAATATTTTTAACATTTTTTAGTGCAGATATAATTTCTTCTTCTGGAAATGGTCTAAACATTCTTATTGCTATTACTCCTACTTTTTCTCCATTTTTTCTTCTTCTATCTACAACTTCTTCTATTGTTTCTGCTGTTGATCCTATAGCAATTATAACAGTGTCTGCATCTTCTACCATATATGTATCTATCATATTTATCTTTCTTCCAGATATTTTTTCATATTTTTCTGATGTTTCTTTAAATACCTTTTTTGCATTTGCTAATGCTTCTACTTGTAATCTTTTATGTTCAAAAAGGTGTGTTGGTAAATCTAATGGACCAACTGTTACTGGATTTTCTTTATCTAAAAGATTTACCTTATTATTATATTTTCCTACAAGTTTTGTTACTTCATTATCTTCTAATATTTCTATGTTTTCTATTGAGTGTGATGTTATAAACCCATCTTGGCATATTGCTATTGGTAATAATACATTACTATTTTCTGCTATCATTGTACCTATTATTGTATTATCATATACATCTTGATTATTTTTTGAAAATAGCATTATCCAACCTGTATCTTTCATCCCCATTGCATCTGAATGATCATTATGAATATTAAGTGGTCCTGATATACTTCTACATACAAGCTCCATTATAATTGGTGTTCTCATACTTGCTGCTATATGAAGCATTTCCCACATATATGCAAGCCCATTTGATGATGTTGCTGTTGCTGTCCTTGCATTTGAAAGTGATGCCCCTATTGCTGCAGACATTGCACTATGTTCACTTTCTACAAGTATTAAGTTTGATATTATTTTTCCATCTGCTATATATTTTGAGAAATATTCTGGTATTTCTGTAGATGGTGTTATTGGAAATGATGGAAACACTTCTACTCCAATTTGTCTTAAAGCATTTGCTGCTGCATTATTTCCGACTAAGCTTTGTCTTCATCTATTTCCTCCTCTTCATTTACCATCACTATTGCATCATATGGACAAACTTTAGCACATATTCCGGCACCCTTTACAATATTCATAATCAAATTCTCCCCTCATCTTTTGATCTTTATCAATTAATATACAATCTTCTGGACATACAGGCCAACATAATGTACATTGTTTACATTTTTCTTTTATCCATATTGGTTTTTTAGTCCTCCAGTCCCATGTTCTAAACTCTTTAGAATTTCCTGGAACTGTTATTATTCCACCATCTTTTTCATTTTCCCAATCATTTCCTATCTTTATTCTAAACAATTTCTACCTCTTCTTTTTATTATTTTCTTCCAAATATTCCCATGTTTCTTTTGCTACATTTAAATTACCTTTAACTAATTCTTCTATATCTGAAAAACTTTCTCTTAACTTTTTTTCTATTCCCTCTAAATATTCTTCTTTACTATATATATTAAGATTATGTATTATCCCTGTGAGCATTGGTATATTAGGAAAAACTTTTCCTAAATTTTTTCTTGATATTCTTGTTGCTGGTATACATACCATTCTTTCTTTCTGTCTTTCTGTTAAACTCAACCTAGAAGATATATTTTCTTTTGTCTCATCTGTATTTATAATTAATATAGTATTGTCTTTTATTCCTTTTAATACCTTATTATCTATTTGTGTTTCATCAACAATTATTATATAGTCTGGATTATATATATTACTATGTATTTTTATCTTTCTATCACTTAACCTATTATATGCTGTAAGAGGTGCTCCTGTTCTTTCTGGTCCATATTCTGGAAATCCTTGTACATATTTTCCTTTTTTAAATGCAATATCTGCAAACCAAAGTACAGCAGATTTTGTACCTTGTCCACCTCTTCCATGCCATCTTATTTCTATCATAATCTACCTCTAAAATATAAAATGAGCAAACTTTATTTAAAAAGCTTGCCCTTTTTAGTTTAATTATTTTAATTGTTGCATAACTTCTTCTGCAAAGTTTTCTACTCTCTTTTCTAGACCTTCACCTTTTTCAAAACGAATAAATCTTACAACTTTTCCTCCGTTTTTTGCAACATATTCTTTTACTTTTAAACTTCCATCTTTAACAAATGGTTGATGTACTAAACATATTTCTTCAAATACTTTTTGTAGTCTTCCTGCTGCTATTTTTTCTGCTATTGCTGCTGGTTTTCCTTCTGCTAAAGTATGTTCCATTATTATATGTTTTTCATTATTTAATCTTTCTTCTTCTATTTTTGTTTCATCTAAATATTCTGGATTTAATGCTGCAACTTGCATTGCTACATCTTCTGCAACATCTTTTGTTCCACCTTCTAATTCTACTAAAACAGCTATCTTACCTTCTCCATGTAAATATCCTGATACAACAGATGGTGTTTCTATTCTTTCAAATCTTCTTATATTCATATTTTCACCAATTGTTGCTATCTTTTCTATTAATACTTCTTTAACTGTTTTTCCATTTTCATATTCTAAATTATTTAATTCTTCTATACTCTTAGGATCTTTTAATGCAACTAATTTTGCAAGTTCTTTAACAAATTTTTTAAATTCTTCATTTTTTGCAACAAAGTCTGTTTCTGCATTAACTTCTATAACTGATGCTATCTTATTATCTTCTGTTACATATACATCTACTAAACCTTCTGCTGCTATTCTTGAAGATTTTTTAGCTGCTTTTGTTATTCCTTTTTCTTTTAAATATTCTATAGCTTTTTGTAAGTCTCCTCCAACTTCTGTTAAAGCTTTTTTGCAGTCCATCATTCCTGCACCTGTTACTTCTCTTAATTCTTTTACTAATTTTGCATCTATCATAATCTTGCTCCTATTTTTTTATTTTTCTTCAGATTCTTCTACTACTGTTTCTTCTACTACAACTTCTTCTTGAACTGGTGCTAATTCTTCACCTTGTCTTCCTTCTATTATAGCTCTTGCTAATGTTTTTAATATTAATGATACAGCTCTTATTGCATCATCATTTCCTGGTATTACATAATCAATTCCATCTGGATCACAGTTTGTATCTATTAATGATATTACTGGTATTCCTAATGTTCTTGCTTCTTTTACTGCTATATGTTCTTTACCTGGATCTACTACAACTATAACTTGTGGTAATCTTTCCATTTCTTTAACCCCACCTAAGTTGTATTCTAATTTTTCCATTTCTTTTTCTATTGCTATTACTTCTTTTTTAGTTAATAGATCGAACATTCCTTCTTCTTTCATTTGTTCATATCTTTTTAATTTATATACACTTTTTCTTATTGTTTTAAAGTTTGTTAGCATTCCACCTAACCATCTGTGATTTACATAGTATGAGTTAGTCATTTCTGCTGCTTCTTTTATTGGCTCTTCTGATTGTTTTTTTGTTCCTACAAATAATACTTCTCCACCATCTTCAGCTACTTTTCTTAAAAATTCATATGCTGCATCTAATAATTTTGATGTTTTTTGTAAGTCTATTATATGTATTCCATTTCTAGCTTGGAATATATATTCTCCCATTTTAGGGTTCCATCTTCTTGTTTGGTGTCCAAAATGAACTCCTGCTTCTAATAATTCTTTCATTGCCACTACTGACATTTTTACCTCCTAATATTTTAAAAATTTCTTTTTAATTGTTTTTTCTTCCATATATACTTTGAAAGTAGGACTTCACAGGTTTTTGTGCCACATTCCTCTTTCTATATATATGTGTTTGATATAAACAAATATATTATATTATTTATAGGTAAAGTTGTCAACCAAGATATATTTTATTAATTAACAAAAAACCTCCTGCAATGCAGAAGGTTAAATTCTATCTCTTTTCTAAAAAATCATTTGGAAGATCAGGGATTTCAATATATCGATTATCCCTGTCAAATTTTTCTGTTATTAAGTAAATTATTCTTAACATGTCAGCTAATGGTGCACTCCATGTCCGATACTCTAAGTTTTTATCCCATCTATATAACTTGCCGTCGACATTATAATAATGTCCCCCTTTATTGATTGGATGTGTTGGTGCACCTTTGTTCTCACCATTGTTTCTTACAACTCTATCACTAGCTTTAAAGTGTTCTAACAAAAATTTTTTCAACTGTCTTCTATTTTGATAGAAGATCTCACCTATTGAAAATTTGGATTGATAAATTGTTACATACCCATTTGTTATCTGAACTAGATAACTAACTTTGTAACTTCTCCCTGTTCCTGATTTTCTAACATACGTAAATTCTTTTATCATTTCTTCCTCCTCTGTGATCCCTAATTACGGAACACATTATTTATTTTAATTACATAATTATATTAACACATTTAAGCTTTTTTGTCAACACTTTATGTGAACTTTATATTGCTTTTTATTCAATCAACATCAAAATTATCATTTACCACAATTTAATGAAATTTTTAACCCTCCTTTTCTTTCCATAATATCTAATATAATTAACATACTAAAAATTATTATTTCTAGAATTATCATATAATTGTAATCACGTCTTATCTCTTATAGCCTTCCTAACTATTTCTAATACACATTTTAAAAACCTCAAACTTTTAATAATATTTTAGTTTGAGGTTTTAAATGTCAACAATAAAAGACTACTTACTTATTTCAAACATCTTCTATTCTTCATCTATTATCTTCTTGTATAATTCCATAAGCCTTCTTACACATTCAGATTCTTTCATCTTTTGGCCTCTAAATCCGTAATGCTGTTTTTGCAACCTTCACTGCAAAATTATTTATTTCTATTCCATAAAATTGTTGTATTGATACTTTTATTATATTCCCCATATCTTCAAACATCATATTATCTTGTAATTCATCTAAAATTCTATTTTCTAGTTTTCTTAATGATATATATGTTTCTATTAAAAAGTTTCCAGATCCCGAAGTGCTATCAAGTTCATTAAGGATTCTGGCTGAGGTCTTATTGGATCTTCCTAAAATCTCCATAATTTCTTCCACAGTGAAGATGATATATACTCTGTTTTCTTCATCAAGCAACTTATTTCTAAAAGACATACTTATTCGCTCCAAAAGGCAAGAATACAAAATCTTTGCATCCGAGGATAAATTCTTAAACCTTTCATCATTTACTATAATTTTCGGTAGCATATAGTAGCTGAAACGGTCTCCATCACGGTTATAAAAATAATCGAATTCCACTTTTCCCCCTCTCTCCTTAATTTTTTGCATAAGAAAAAGCGACTAAGATTTCTATTTCTTAATCGCCTTACATCTCCAATATTTAGTTTTATTCATTTCAACAAACTGGGAGTTATTTCTCCATACGAACAAGAAACTCTGTTGTATCTTCTTCATATTTCTTTTCATTTGTCATGTTAAAACCATGTCTTTTATAAAACGCTATTGCTTTTATATTTTTTTCTAATGCCCATAAATGATTAGCATCTTTTTCTGCTATCCCATATTCTAATAATTCAGTCCCGATTGCTTTCCCTTGAAGAACAGGTTCAACAAATAATCTCTTCACTTCTTGTTTTTGGATTTGAATAAAGCCTTTTACTACGCCATCATCATAGACCAATATGCTATCTAATTCTTTCGCAAAACTTTCTATCAGGTTAGAAACCGTTAGCTCCTCAAAATAGAAAGTATCTTCTTGAAATATTGGATAAAAATTCAATCTATAGTTAAATACAAATATTTCAGCTATTCTCCCTAAATCATCAACCACTGCTTGTCTTATATAATTCATGCTTCACTCCCACAAATTCCAATTTTATTATTTCTTTGTTCCTCTTTGTATTATTCTTGCAAGAGGGTTATATGTATCTACAGTTATAAGTTTCTTTTCTTTTAATACACCATTTACATATACTTCCTTATATGTATTTACAGTATATCCTTTAGAACCACCTTGCACCACTTTTGTTTTTCCTTGTTTTAACTCTGGATTATCTTCATATTTTGTTTCTGGTTCTTTTGAAGATGTTTTACTTATATATACTTTTGTTGTTACATTATCCACATTTATACCATATATTGAGATTTTCTCAATTCCATTTTGTGTTGTTGCAACTATTTTTACTGGATATCTTGTTGTATTTTTAAATTTAAAATCTATTGCCCCATAAAATACTGTTGCATCTCTTCCGTGGTTCTGCATATGATGTTATAAATGAGTGGTTTGATCTACTTGTTATTTCTAAATTTGAAAGTAATGCTGCATTATATAATGTTGAAGAAACTTGACATATTCCTCCTCCAATATCATCTACTACCTTACCACCACTATATATTGGTGCCGCTCTATATCCTGCATCTATTGTCCTTTTACCTACAACCTTATTATATGAGAATTCTTGTCCAGGTCTTAATATATATCCATTTATCTTACTTGTTGCGATTCTTAGATTTGTTGTCCTATCTACATTTCCAGTATTATAATTTGTTTGATATGTTCCGAAGTAAATCTGGGAATATATCTTTTCCAAGTTTATCATATGTAATCTCTGCTTTTACTTTTCTAAGTGGAATTATATATTCTTCTTTTTTTTCTTTTAACATATTTTTTGCTTCATCCATAGAAATTGCAAAATCAAGTCCATCTTTATCAAGTTTTAATTCTTTTGTTTGTTCATTATATGTTGCATTTTCTGGTTTTTCATAAATTTCATTATGTATTTTCTCAATATCAATATTATTAGGTTGTTTTATATCTACAGGTATAGTTATTTTTAGATCTTCATCAGATATCTTATCAATATCTTTCATAATTGAAACTATCTTTTCTCTTAAAGATAATTTATTTACTTCATTTCCTTTCATTCCTGGATATACAAAAAGCTTTGTCCCATCTACATTATATGAAGGTTCTTTCACCTTTTCTGGAATCTTTCCTGCAATTTCTTCAAGAAGTTTTTGCATTAATTCTTCGTTTATATTATATGATATTTCTAAATTTTTCTTATTAAAATATCTTGAAATTATTGTATAATTATTTTCTATTATATTACCATTTCTTCCTTCCATATATGCAAGGTCTACTAGCTTATTTATATCTGCATTAAATTCTACCATTTCAGGTTTTATTATTTGCTCATAATCTTTTAATACTGCTTTTATTTCTTTATTACTTTTTTCTTCATATCTCTTAGCTATTTTTTCTTTAGCTTCTTCTTTTGTAAGTCCACCTATATTTATACTTCCCAAATATATATTTGGTGCTATTATATCTTTCCCCATATATATCACTGAAAATATTGTTGATACTAAACTTATCGCAATCACAAATAATAATATTGTTATTATAGCAACTTTTCTCTTATGACTCTTTCCTAATTTTTCTATAACCTTTTTTTGTACATTTTCTTCAAATTTTTCTTTTTCTTCTATTTCATCATCTTCTGTTTCTAAACTAACTTTATCAATATCTTCTATTTCTTTTAATTTCTCATTTGTTTTTTGTTGTAACAAATCTAATTGTTCTTCTGTTTCGACATCATCAACTTTTACTTTTCCTACAGCATCTAAAACTATTCTTTTTTCATCTTTACTTTTTATTACAATATCATCTTTTTTCCCTAGCTTATCAATATCATCCAAATCATCTATCTTATCTTTTTTTTCTTTTTCAAAGTCATTATTATTAATGATATCATTTTCTTTACTTAATTGTTCTTTTTTATTTTTTTTCTTTCTTTTAGTAGTCTTTCCAGAAATTTTAGTATCAATTTCTTTCGTATCAATTTCTCTTTTAAGATCTTGATTCTCATCTTTTTTTGCTCTTTTTTTTGTTTTTTTCTTTTTAGATGAAATATTTTTTTCACTATTTGTATCACTTTTTATATTATTTTTTCCATTTTTCTTTTTCTCTTCTTTTTTATCTTCTGCCATTATTATAATTTATCTCCTTGTATCATTATAATCATTATAGTCTTTTTTCTTTATATTCATCCTATTTTCTAAAACTTTTGGAAAAACTCCGAAGTGCTTTATTTATAGCATTAAATACTTGTTCTGAAAAAGCAAATATATTTTTTGATTTTTTTGTTACTAATAAGTCATTTGATTTTTGGTAAGAATATATCTTTTTCAAATTCTCTGGCTCAACTATTGCAGTAATTTTATCTTTAATATATGTATTTCTCATATTTCTATCTTTTTTTTCAATATCATCAAATATTGAATATATTTCTATTTGATTGTTTTCTTTCCTAAATACTGCATTTACAATATAGCCAATTTCTGATTTTTGTAATTCATATTTTTCTTTATTTATTTCTAAAATATATTTTTTAAATCTATCTTCTTCAATTGTCCTATTTTCTTCTTCATTATTATATTTATATATAACCTTATATTCTTTCCCTATTATTATCTTATCAGTATTTAGGTATAGTCCTTTTATTATTTCCATACTATCCCCTATTTTTTTCCTATTTTATATTATTTTGTTATAACAGATATAGCCTGTATAACATTTTTTACTGGTATAATTTTAATCTTATATTTTTCTTTTTTTTCAAGCTTATTATATGTAACAACTGGTAATATAACCTTTTTAAATCCCATTTTTTCTGCTTCTATAATTCTTTTCTCAGCCATAGCAACATTTCTTACTTCACCTGTAAGTCCTACTTCTCCTATTATTGCCATATCATTATCTATATGTATCTTCTTATAACTTGATATTATTGCTAAAATTATTCCGAAGATCTATTGCAGGTTCTGTTACTTTTATTCCTCCTGCTATATTCATATATACATCTTGACTACTCAGTGGTATTCCTGCATATTTTTCTATAACTGCTAAAAGTAAGTTAAGCTTATTTATATCTATTCCTGAACTACTTCTTCTTGGCATTCCAAATACTGTTCTTGTTGTAAGTGCTTGAAGTTCTAAAAGTATTGGCCTTGTTCCTTCTAATGAAGATACCACAACTGTTCCTATAGTATCTGATTCTCTATCTTCTATTAAAACAGATGATGGATTTTTTACTTCTTTTAAACCTTCTTCTCTCATTTCAAAAATTCCAATCTCATCTGTTGAACCAAACCTATTTTTTACAGTTCTTAATACCCTATATGCAAAATGTCTTTCGCCTTCTAAATATAGTACTGTATCTACCATATGTTCTAAAACTCTTGGTCCTGCTATATTTCCGATCTTTTGTAACATGTCCTACTATTACTGTTGTTATTCCATTTTTCTTACAAATATTCATAACTTTTGATGTTACTTCTCTTACCTGGCTAACACTTCCTGCTGCAGAGGTTATTTCTGGAGAACTCATTGTTTGTATAGAATCTATTATACAAAATTCTGGTTTTTCTTGATATATTTTTTCTTCAATTTCTACCATATCTGTTTGTCCATAAAAATATAGGTTATCACATTTTATACCAAGTCTCTCAGCCCTTATAGATACTTGTTGTGCTGATTCTTCTCCGTGATATATATAATACTTTTTTATCTTTTCCTATATTATTACATATTTGCAGTATTATTGTTGATTTTCCGAATTCCTGGTTCTCCACCTATTAATGTAAGTGATCCTTTTACAAATCCTCCTCCGAAGTACCCTATCTGCTTCATTATATCCTGTAGACATTCTAGTATATACATCTTTAGGTGTGTCTA
This sequence comes from uncultured Clostridium sp., assembly GCA_938045355.1. The sequence goes on from CALIMU010000081.1 coordinate 12,977, forward strand.
TAAGTTTTACAACTTCTATTTTTTTACCATCCATATCTGTATATACTGTTTTATCATCTCTTGCTTTTATATTCTGTGCTTTTTCTTCATAATATGTATCCCAAGATCCACATGCTGGACATTTACCAATCCATTTTGGAGCTTCATTCCCACATTCTGAACATACCCAAATAGTTTTTAATTTTGCCATTTTACCTCTTTCTTCTATCTAAAAAATTAATATAAGTACATATTATACTATATTATTCCTAAACATTCTATCTAAAACATCAATATACATTCCGATGTGCCCATGTAAGCCCAATTATCCACTTAGGTTCTAATAATTCATTATCAATCTGTTCTGGTATAAATCCATGAATATTAGCTGTATTTGTAACAAACCTTAAATTTTCTAATGCTTCTTTTTCTTTATTCCTTACTAAATTGTATTCTGCCATCCAAAGATTTGACAAAGTCCATGGATTTTTTCCGTCCTAAATAATTATCATTTTCATATCTTAAATATCCGCCCAGTATATGTTTTAAGATTCATTTCTATTCCCATATATGTATTTATCATTTTCTTTTCATTTACTGTAAATATATTAAAAGGTGTTACTAATGATAATGCTGAAATATCTATTCTTGGATTTTCTGTGTCATTTACATATGCTTGTTTTTCATTTGAATACATATTCATATGTATCCATTCTTTCACATCTACTAAAAATGGATTAATCTTTCTTATTTCCTTATTTATCTGTTCTACTTTAAGTCTATTTTCCTTATATGTTTCTTTTACTTCTTCATATATCATACCCATTATTTTTAAACTTGCAAAAACTGCAGATATTCCAAATACACTTTCTCCAACATAATTTTCCCAAAGATCAAAAGTCTTTGTTCTCTTAGATGTTATTACATTTTCTATATATCTTACAATATATCTATATGCATTTTGTAACATTGGAAATATTCTTTTTAAAAACATAATATCTTTTGTATACTTATAATAATCATATGCAATTAATATATTTATTGCTGTCTCATCTATCTGATATCCGCCAACTTGGTGCAAGTCTTGTATCACTATAAAATCTTTGTTCCCATCTACCATTTTTACTTTGCGTGTTTTTAGCAAATATTTCTAGATATTTTTTGACATTTTCAGACATTCCTAATATATTATATGCTCTCATAACATAATATAGGTCTCTTGGCCATACATATCCGATATCCTCCGAGAATGTTCTCTTTTTTCATCTGATTCTAGTGCTGCAATTACTGCACCTGTTTCATTATTTTTTAATATATTTAAAAGTATTATACTTTGCTTATATATCTCAGCTGTCTTTAGATCTACCCTAGATAAATCATGTTTTACATGTCTTTCTATTAACTTCTTCCAATATTTTTCTAATTCATGTTCCCTATCTTTTACATTTATTTTTTTTACACGAATTATTTCCATTTCAAGTCCTGACATTTCTTTTTTGTCATTTTCATTAAAATATATATATAATGGAAATTCTTTTGTTTCATTTGGTTCTATCACTATTTTTTCAAATTTTATTGTTGATTTTGATGATAATCCCACATATTCTTGTTCTATATTTTCAAAATTTTTAAAATAATCTATAGGATATTCTAATTGTATATCTGAATTAACCCTTTTTTCCATAATTTCAGATTTTGAAAATATTGCAACACTATATCCGATGATTATAATGAATAATCGCATCTTGCATAAACATACTTGATGAATTTTCATATATACTACTTGTTATTCCACTATGCAACATTGGATATATAATAATTTTCTTATTTGATTCATTTTTTATTTCATAATTTCTTATATGCATATTTTCATTTAGTGGAATAAAATCTGTTTGTATAATACTTATATCCTTATTTAATATATACATATTAGTTTTTAATATATTTGTATCTTGTACATATTTTTGTTCATATTCTGTTCCATATTCTTCTCCACAAACATGTATATATTCCTCTTCTTCTGTCTCATCATATATTTTAAATGCTACATAAATATCACTAATCTGACTTTTAAAATCAGGTGTAGGAAAATATGTGCGAAGTATTCTCCCTCTTCTATCAAGTCCTACTGTTACTTTTCCATTTCCAATTATAGCATCATTAAAATATATATTTTTTGTCATACATCTCTCCTAAATTATATCATCTATATCATCTATTTCTTCTAATTTCTCATTTTTCTTTTTTCTCTTATTTTTTGAAATTGTTATTTCTTCAACATCTTTTTTTGTGTTTTCTTCTTTTACAATTTCCTTATCTTTCTTTTCTGTCTCTTTAAGCATTAAATTTATTGTTTTTTCTAATTTATTCAATTTTACTAACACTTCTTCTAATATTGTCTTATCTGTATTTGTTGTAAGTTCTTCAGATTTTACATGTACATGTGTCATTCTATCTGCTATAGTATCTGAAAGCATTGAAATTTGTTCATTAAGATCTGATACCTTATTTGCAAATTCGATTTTTTCTTCTCTTGTTGCAACAACTTTTTCTTTTCCAAGTAAGTTTTCTTCTTTTTCTACAATTTCATCTACTCTAAATACATCCCCAAAACTTGGAATTTCTGTTTCTATTCCATATTCTTCTTCTATTTTACCTTTTAATACATTTTGTGCTTCTTCTTCTCCATGTACTAAAAATATTTTTTTAGGTTTTTCTTTAAATTCTCCAACAAAATTCATTAAAAGTCTTTGATCTGCATGTCCCGAATATCCATCTATATATACAACTTCTGCATTTACTGCAATTTCTTCACCAAAAATCTTAACTTTCTTTTCACCTTCTACAATTCTTCTACCGTAATGTATTTGCTGCTTGATATCCTACAAATAATATTGTATTTAACGGATTCCATAAATTGTGTTTTAAATGGTGTTTTATTCTACCAGCATCACACATTCCGAGATGCAGAAACTATAATATGTGGTTCTTTTAAAGTATTTAATGCTTTTGATTCATCAGGTGTTTTTGTAAATACTAATCCTTCAAAATCAATAGGATTATCACCATTTAATATCCTTTTTTGTGCATTTTCATCAAAAAGTTCCATATTTTCTTTAAATATATCTGTTGCAGATGTTGCAAGTGGACTATCAATATATACCTTTGCATTCATAAGCTCTTTATACTCATCTTTTATCTCTTGTGCAACTGTTTTATCTTTTATACTGTCTAAATCATATAATACTTCTTGTGTTCTACCTACAGCAAATGAAGGTATTATTACATTTCCACCTCTTCTTAATGTTTTTATAACTGTATCTAAAAATAATTTTGCTTTCTTTTCACCAGTATTTGTTAAATGTAGTCTATTTCCATATGTTGATTCCATAACTACATAATCTGCTTTACTTATTGGTGTAGGTGGTTGTAATAAAGGAGTATCATTATTTCCTATATCTCCTGAAAATACAATTTTAGTTGTTTTTCCGATCTTCTGTTATCCATAATTCTACAATTGCAGATCCGAAGCATATGTCCTGCATCACTTAATCTAAATCTTATATTTTCATCAACTTCAAATATTTCCATATAATCAACTGTTTCAAAATTTTCTGTTGATTCTTTTCCTTCTTTAGCCGTATATAATGGTTCTAATAGTTTTTTACCTTGTCTCATTCTTTTCCTATTTTTCCATTCTGCTTCTGTTTCTTGAATATGTCCGGCTATCTGCAAGCATTACCTCTGAAAGTTCTTTAGTTGCCTTTGTACAATATACCTTTCCGTTTAAATCCCTCTCTTATAAGTTTTGGAATCCTCCCTGAATGGTCTATATGTGCATGTGTTAATATCATAAAATCTATTTCTGCTGGATTATATATAAAAGGTGCATAATTTCTTTCTGCATCTATTATTCTTCCTTGTATTAACCCACAATCTATCAAAAACTTTTTACCTGCTGCTTCTACTAAGTGGTTTGACCCTGTCACTTCCTTTGCTGCACCACAAAATACTATATTCATTTTTCCTCCATCTTTTGTATACAATATATACAAATATAATACTTCATTGAATTCATTTTATCAATTAAAATTACTAAATTAGAAAAGAATAATAAAAAACATATAAAAAGATGAATTTACAAGTGAAGTAAAAAGTTAAATAAAAGCCTTATACCTTAGTATAAGACTTTTACTATTATCATTATTAATTATTACTTGATCTATTCAAATTACTTACTGCTCCATCAAGCCCACCTGATGGTTTATTATTACTGCTTGCTGCACTTCCTGTTCCTGAAGTATTACCTGTTGTATTTGAACCATTTCCATTATTAGTATTACCACTATTATTTGTATTTGAAGGATTTGATGTATTTCCACCTTCACTACTTCCTGTTGATGGTTTTTCTGTTCCTGGAGTTGTTACATTTGCAGGTGAATTATCTTCTTCTACTTTTATTCTTTCTTCTTTACCTGAGGCATCTGTTGTTACTGCATATACCCCTAACTCTGTTTTACTTACAGTTACAATATAACGTATCTTCTTATTACTTGTATTTGTTCCAGAAGGTTGTAATTCTACAGATATTTCACTTTTAGGTGTTACTGTTACATTCCATGTTCCTAAACTTTCTGTATCTTTTAATGATGATTTTCCTTTAAAAGTTTTTGTAAATGTATCAACACTAAATTGACCATTTGAATCTATAAATGTTGAAGTATTCTTTTTATAATCTGCTGCAACTTCTAATAATGCTTTACTTCCTTCTGTAAAAGGTAATTTATTTTTTTCTTTTGATGTATCTCCTGATGAATTTGAATCATTATCTCCTGATTGATTATTCTTGCTTGCTGTTGTACTTTCAATAGATGATATCTTAGCTTCTAAAGTTTCTATTTTATCTTTTTGTTCTTTAACTGTTTTTTGAAGCCCAGATGTATTTGTTGTTGATACAACATATATTAATCCTGCTGATAATATTACAACTAATACTAGATTTATTATTCCTAATACTGTTCCTATATTTCCCTTAGGTTTTTCATTGAAACCAGAATTATTTGTTCCAAATACCCCCATATTTTTAGAGTCATTATTCATATTATTTCCTCCCATATTAAAATCTTCTTCCATAACTTTTCTCCTTTATACCATATAGCTATATTATATATCATTTAAATTTTATTTTCCATTAGATTTATTTTTAAATATATTTACACCTGTTGATGGTTCTTTGTTTTCTTTATTATTTTCCTTATTATTTTCTGTATTTTCATGTGATTCTGTAACACCTGAATTTGTATTTGTAGTTTTTCCATCTGTTGTTGATGTATTTGCAAATGGATTTGATTTTCCACTTGCAAATCTTCTTGATTTATCAAGTGTACTACTATCTAATTCATATGTTTTTCTATTAACTGTTGCATTTACAGTTCCATCTTCAACTTTATCTGTAGTTAATGATACAACTTTTGCGTCTTTAGAATATTTTTCTATACTTGGTATATTTTTTTGAGTCGCCACAAAATTATATAATACAAGTCCTGTTGTAATTATAATTATACATAAAACCACAATTGCTATAAATATTTCTTTTATTGCTTTCATACTTTCTTCCTTTCTTTATTATTATTTTCTTCTTAATTTATATTTATCTTATTGTTGCTTGTTTTTCACATCACTACCTGTATTATTATTGTTATTATTTGGTGCCACAACATTTTGTGTTGCATTCTTTAACTCTGATGTTGTTCCATTATTATTTACTTTTTGTGCATCTCTTTTTATTTTTTCTTCTTCTGTTAATTGTTCTTGTTTCTTTTCTGATGATAATGGATCAACTATATTAGGATCAAATCCTTTTGTATTAATTGGAACACCTTTTACTGTAAATGTTGCAACTAATTTAGAACTTGATGCTGTTGTAGCTGTAGTACCTGTTTGTCTTGTATTTTTTGCTTTTTCTGAATCTTCTGTAGTTGTAGATCCTTCTGGGACTAATGAAAAATTAGAAATCCTTGCAACTAATCTTTCATCTCCTTCTATCTTATATAAAAATTCTACTATATTTGAATATTCTCCTGTTACTTTAAAATTTAAATCCCATAATTTAAAATCTGAATTATTAGCAAGTTCTTCTCTTGAAGTTCCATTTGTTATATCTAATCTTAATTTAACTCCTTTATCTGTTGCATAATTTCCGAAGAACTGTCCATAAAAATTCTATATCATAACTTTCTATTTGAACACCACCTTCTGCTCCTGCAGTTTTTGCAGCTTCAATTTTATTTAGATATTCTTCTTTTACTTGTTCAAATTCTTTTACTTCTTTATTTAAATCAGCTTTTGCTCCATTATATTTTGTTGTAGATTTTTGTTTTAATTCTTCTATCTTCCTGTCTAATTCCTTATCTCTTTCTCCAATTTGACCATAACTTAATATATTAAAATTAAATATCTTAGAACCTCTTAATATTACAGTTATGCCAAAAATCAGAGTAATTAATACTAATCCCCATATTATATATTTTCTCATACTGTCAAATCTCCTTCTAATTTAAATTCTAAAATACCATTTGCTTTATTTTCTTTTGTTGTTACAACATTTGTTATTATTGAATTATCTTTTAATTTATCTAAGAAATATCCAAATTGTTCATATGTTGCACTTTGTGCTGTTATAGTTACTCTTCTATTTTTTTCTACAATTTTTGTTATTGTTAAATTCTTAGGTATAAGATTTGCTATACTTGTAAGAAGATTTGGTATTGAATCTTTTTCTGTGTTTTGTTCTTGACTATTATTTCCAGGTTTTTGTGATAAACGTCTTAAAAGATTACTATATTCTTCTTTTCTTTCATTTATGCTTTGTTTATCTGCATTTATTTTAGCAATTTCTTTTTCTTGTTCTGATATATTTGTCTCTACTTTTTGCTTCATATTTTCATTTATTTTAGTAATATATGCTGAGAAACCTGCAAATACTATAACAACTAATAATATTGCAATTATAAGTCTAATACCAAATATTTCAGTTGAATCTAATTTTTCTCCAAAATTCATATCTGCTTGTAAGCTCTTCAAATCACCAAGTTCAATATTTTTAAAATTATTCTTACTTTCCATTCTAAAAGACATATATTTTCTTTCATATCCGAAGTGCTTCACATGCAAGTGCTATTGCTGAATTTACATCTACATATTCCTTTATTGCAACTTTTTTTTGACCTTCTATTCCTGCAGGTCTTAAGATATCACATTCAACATCATCTATAAGTTTTTCTATAAATGTTTCTAAATTACTTATAGTTGCACCAGTACCTGATATATATATTTTCTTATATATTCCTGGTCTTTTTTTCATAACAGATTTTATTTCTGAAACTATTTTCATTACCTCTGAAACTATTACTGGAGCATATTCATTTCCTTCAAATGATATTTGATCCATATCATCTGTTGGTAATACCATATTTCTTAATACTTCATAAGATTTTGATATTGAATTTTCTTCATTATTTATTGTATCAATAATATTTTTTGTACCTGTTGCTATTCTTGTAACTTTTATTGGTTCTGTATCATATATTTCTGTTATATATGTATCTTCTTCTATATTAACTATAAGTGCTGGAAGTGGACTTTCATATATATTTGAAATACTTATACCTATTGGCATTTGTGAATATAACATCACATTTTGTCCAAAAAGGTTTGCTCTTGTTTCCATTGCACCTTTTTCTTGTATTCCTAATAATACATGTAATTTTTCAGAATCTGCTGGATTTTTACTAAGTATATATCCATATTCTAAAAGTTCTGGTCTTAATTTTTGTTTATCAATTATCTCTTCATATGCAACTTCTACTGCCTTATCATAATCTTTTTTCTTAAGCATTGAAAAAATACTTGTTTCTTCATAATGTATCTCTGCAGCATTTATAACAACATTATTTTTACTTGAATTTGTTTCTTCAATTATTTGTTTTAATAATTCTTTATGGTTTTCCCCATATTTCATCCCATAAGACTCCACCTTCAGCTTGTCTTTGGTTCCATTTAACTTTGCATATTTTATAATATTTCTATCAATAAATATTCCTAATGCACTTGCCATTATTGTTACTCCTAACTATTTTCATTTTCTGTATTTGAAGGTAGATCTAATACTACTTTTACCTTAAACATATATCTAATAGCATTCCATACTCTCTTAAAAAATGATGGTTTAACTTCTTTTGTTGATTCTTTAATAAGTTTTTCTTCATCTGTATTTAAATTTTCTATATTTTTAATGCTATTTTCTGTTTCTGCCATACTAACATGTTCTAATTTCGTATTTTCTTCTTCCAACATATCATCAAGATTAAGTACATGTACTTTTTCACTAGTTTTATCTTCTACAATTTCTGCTAGATCCATTTCTATTTCTTTTTCATCTTTAACTTCAACTTTTTTGTCTCCAGTAGGTTCTTTTTCTTCTTCTAATGATTTTTCATCATTATCCATATTTGCTTTTATTTTTTCTTCGAAATCTTTTACTTCATCTCTTTCGTCTGTTTTTTCATCTTCAAAATCTATGTTGTCATCATTATACATTCCAGACATATCGATTTCTTCCAATTTTTCTTTTAACTCAATCTTTTCTTTTTCTTCTTCTATCCTCTTTTGATTTTCAGATATTTTTAATCTATTGATTTCATCTATTATAGCTTCCTTATTATCTTCAAAACTTCTTAATTCATCAGTAGTTATTTCTTCTTCTACATTTACTATATTTTGAGTACTTACATTTGCAACCACTCTTTCTATTGGTGCTGGTATTGTCTTTAAACTGTCAGCAAGTTCTATTCCAATAGAGCTTAATGCTTTTGATCTATCTTCTATTCTTTCAATATCTATTTCTATAAATAGGTTTGACTCTAAATTAGATATTTTTGTTTCTATCATTTTTGTTGCAGTTCTTACATTTTCATCTTCTAAGTTTTGAGAATTTGCAATTAAACTTAACCCTTCTGATATATTTTTATCAAATTTACCTTCATATCTTGAAAGTCTTGAAACCCATCCTTCTTGTTTTTCTGAAACTGTTTCAAGTGCTTCTCTTAACATATATGAAGTTTTTATGTTTTCTTCTCTTTCACTCATAAGTTTAGCTATTTGATTATTATTATTTTCAAACTGTAATGTTGCATATTCTACCAAATCATATGCAGACTTATATACATCTGAAGGGAATGCTGTTTTATTTGGATATTCAATTAAAAAATTAGTTATAGATTCCATTAAATCTTTAAAATATGAATCTTCTTCTAATTTTATTATTTGTTTTTTACTATTTGGATTTATCAATTTCTTTACTTTATTTATATTTGATAATATCTTTTCTTCTTTTATCATCATTCTTACATTAAACAATTTTGTTTTCTTAAAAAAAATTGGCATAACTTCCCCTTTCTTATCTATACACTTCAGTATACTTGTTTCCCTAAGCTTATACAACATTTATTACTTTTTTTTATATTTCTTTTTCGTTACATTCCTTATTTCCGTAATATGTTTGCCGTCTTTTTCTACGAATTTTAAGAATATTATTCTTTAAAATATTCTATTATTTTTTTATTACATCATTTATTTTTGTTACACAATTTTTACATTAGAAAAAGAAAGTCTTTAAATAT
>CALIMU010000082.1 GCA_938045355.1 uncultured Clostridium sp.
TATATATTATTTTCTATCTCTTATATTTTTCTTTACAAATTTAACTGTTTCTGTAACTACATTTGGTATTAAAGAAAGTCCAAATATAATAAGTATTTGTTCTTTTGTCATCATACTTAATTTAAACATTTCTCTTACAGGTGTTATAAATATTACACCTAATGTTAAAAATATATTAAATACTACTGAAAATAACAATAACTTATTCTTAAACATTCCTTTGTAGAATAAACTATCTTTATTACTTCTTACATTAAATACATGAAATAATTCTGAAAATGTTAATGTTAAAAATGCCATTGTTTGACCTACTGATAATTTTACAGACCATTCTCCTTGTGTCATATATATTCCCATAATAAATGATATAAATGTTAAAATACCTATAAGTATTCCTTGATATGTTATAGCTGTAACTACATCTTTTGTAAATACACTTGAAGATCTATTTGGTTTTCTCTTCATTATGTTTTTAGCCCCTTCATCTTCTGCAAGTGCTAATGCTGGTAAACTATCTGTTACTAAATTAATCCATAATATATGTATTGGTAAAAGTGGAGTAAGTTCTGCTACATGTCCTATTCCTGTTATTTTTGCAATTAATCCTGCTCCTAATATAGATAGAAGTATTACTATTATTTCCCCTATATTTGATGATAATAGGTATTGTATTGATTTAACTATATTATCATATATACGTCTTCCTTCTTCTACTGCATTAACTATTGTTGCAAAATTATCATCTGTTATTATTAAGTCTGCTGCTTCTTTTGATACATCTGTACCTGTTATTCCCATTGCACAACCTATTTCTGCATTTTTAAGTGCTGGTGCATCATTTACACCATCTCCTGTCATTGCAACAATATGTCCCTTATTTTGAAGTGCTTTAACAATCTTAACCTTATGTTCTGGTGATACTCTTGCAAAAACTCCTATTTTTTCTACTTTTTCTTCTAATTCTTCTAATGATAGTTTTTCAAGATCTTTTCCTTCCATAACAGTTCTTCCATCATCTAATATTCCGAAGTTCTTTTGCTATTGCTGTTGCTGTTAAAACATGATCTCCTGTTATCATTATTGTAAGTATTCCGTGCTTCATTACATTTTCTTATAGCTTTTTTTGCTTCTTTTCTTGGTGGATCAATCATTCCTACAATACCAATAATTTCAAATTTTCTATTTTTTAAATCATTTTCTACTATATTCTCTAATTCTTTTTCATTATTATATTTTTCTGTTATTTCAAAATATCCGGCATGCAAGCACTCTTAATGCTTTTTCTGCCATCACTATATTTTGTTCCTTTAATGTTTTAATTGTATTTTCATCTATCTTACAATTATTATATACTTCATCAATTCCACCTTTAATATATGCAAATATTTTTCCATTAACCTTATTTACTGAAACCATATATTTTTTAGCTGAATCAAATGGAATTTCATAAATTCTTTCATATTTTTCTAACTTTTCAAAATATTTCTTATTATCTTTATCATATACATATCTTAAAAGTGCTGTTTCTGTTGGATCTCCAATGTCTTTTCCATCTTCTTTTGTAACAATTTTTGCATTATTACATAAAATAAGTGTATTTAAAAATTGTTCTTCTTTATCTTTTTCTATAACATATGTATCTACAACAGTCATTTTGTTTTGTGTTAATGTTCCTGTCTTATCTGAACATATTATTGTTGCACTACCTAATGTTTCTACTGCAGGCATTTTTTTAACTATAGCATTTTTACTAACTAGTTTTTTTACTCCCATTGCTTGTACGATTGTTGCTACTGCTGGAAGTCCTTCTGGTATTGCTGCTACTGCAAGTGATATTGCTGTTATAAGCATTGAAAGTACTGATTTTCCTGTTGATACACCTATAAGAAATATAATTACACATATTATACTTGCAAGAAGTGCTAATGTCTTTCCTAAGCTGTTTAATTTCTTTTTAAGAGGTGTTTGTTTATCTTGTACTTCATTTATCATTTGTGCAATTTTACCTACTTCTGTTTCCATCCCAATAGCTGTTACATATCCTTTACCTCTACCATATGTAACTAAACTTGAAGAAAATACAGTATTCTTTCTATCACCAATTCCTACTGTACCATCTATTTTATCAGTATTTTTTTCTACTGCAAGTGATTCACCTGTAAGTCCTGATTCTTCCACTTTTAAATTAACTGTTTCAAATAGTCTTATATCTGCTGGTACATAATCTCCATCTTCTATTATAACAACATCACCTACTGTAAGCATTTTTGCAGATATTGTTATAACCTTTCCGGTCTCTTATAACCTTTGCTTCATGTTGTGTTAATTTCTTTAAAGCTTCTAATGATTTTTCTGCTCTTACTTCTTGTATAACACCAATTATTGCATTTACAAATACTATTGCCAGAATAATTATTGTATTTGTAAGTCCTTCACCATGACTTAAATCTATTATTCCCGATATTATACTTGCTATTATAAGGACAATTACCATCATATCTTTAAATTGTTCTATAAACTTTGATAAAATACTTTCTTTTTTCTTTTCTTTCAGCTCATTAAACCCATATTTTTCTATTCTATCATTTACTTCTTTATCGCTTAAGCCCTCTTTGTTCGTATTTAGCTTTTTTTCTATTTCTTCTATCCCTAGATTATAATAATTTTCCATTTATCTCCCTTCTTTCTCTAATAATATATCATCAACTTCTTTTGATATATTTAGTTTTTCTGCATATTCCCTTAACTTTTGTATACTAAAATTGCTTGTATTTATACATAGCTTTAATATATTTACACAATATTCTTCATTTACAGTCTTTTCATCTCTTTTTCTTTTCATTATTAAATCACATATTGTTCTTTCTAAATCATATGTATATACCATATTACCGATCTTTTGTTAATATTTCCTTCTTACCTATATCTACAATATCTCTAGATAGATAATAAAACATATTATTATCAAATGTTAATATTCTAGTATTATAATGGCTTGGTATTGTAATATTTAAAATAAATTTTTCACTATCTTCTATTACACTATTTAATATAAGGGCACTTTCATGTGAAAATATTCCTTGTCTACATCTAATATATGCCAAATAATATTTATCATTAAAATCTATTGTTACATATATTCCTTTGCTCGCCTTTTTGAGCTTACCTTTTTCAACAAGTCTTGTTATTGTTTTACCACTTATTCCAATATTCTCAACTTCTCTCATTCTTACAATACCATTATTTTCATATGCCATGTCCATAACAATATCTTCATTACTTACTCTCACTCCACTTCCTTCCCGTCATATTTGTTCGTATTTATTTTTGAGCATATATACATTATACTAGTTGTAATATATTTTTTCTATAGTTTATACAAAAAGATTGATAAAATCATATTAATCTTATCAATCTTAATCATAAATATATTTATTCTTTTATTTCAAACTCTGTTTTTAAATATCTATTTTTATTTAATTCATTATCTGATATTGAATATAACCTATACTTTCCTTTTGTAATTCCATCTATTATTCCTAAACTGCTAAACTTTAAAACCACTTTATATTCTTTATCATCTTCTATATTATTAATATCTCCATTATTTGTTGGTCTAGATCCTAAAGTGTTTCCTATTTTATACCAAACACCATTTATTTCTTTTTCAAGTATATATCTTTTATCAAAATATATTTTGCTCTTATCTTCTTCATCCTTATTATATATTAGAGTGATTCCATTTTTTGATATACTTCCATCTAAAACTTTTAATTCTTTATATGGTAATTCTTTTTCTTCATCTTTTGTATATCTATATGGATTAAGTAAAAATCCTGCATTACTTCCATATTTATTATCATAATTATAATTATCTTCTCTTACTTCAAATTCTTTCATTATATAATATTCTTCAAAATTAACTTTTGATATAAACCCTATTCTGTATATACCATTTGATAATCTTTTATTTGTATATTCACTAAAATCTTTGAAATATTCTATATCTATATTCATTAATATTCTTTTAATACTACCGATACTTATATTATCTTCAACCTTTTCTTTTATAGGTTCAATACTATACCATTTATCTCCTATTTTCCTTTCAAGGATATATCCTCTTGTATCTACATTACTACCATATACCTCATCTTTAGTATTATATTCTAGTATAATTCCATTTTTTGATATACTTCCTTTTTTTTATTTCAAGCTTTGTATTTGGTATTGTTTTTCTATTATCATCATTATTAACTAATATTAGATTATATCCCCTATTCCTTAATTCTTTTGAATCTTGTCCTCTTTCTTTAATTATATAATCCTATTTTTCTTTCCTATATCCTAATTTATATCCAAAAATTACTAATACTAATATAATTCCAAACACCATTATTAGTATAATTATTTTTTTAATATTATTCATAATTTAATCCTTTTTATTTTATCTCAAATTCTGTCATAATACATTTCTTGTCTTTTTTAATTTCATTGAATTTAGGTGGTATTCTATATGTTAAAAATACTACCCTATATTTTCCTTTCGGTAAACCATTTTTAGTATATTCTTTAAAATCCTTATATACTTGATAAACTTTTCCTTTTTCTAGTTTAAAAGTGTCCCCTCTATAATCTGTATTTTCATTTAATTCATTCCTTATAGGTTCTACCTTATACCAC
>CALIMU010000083.1 GCA_938045355.1 uncultured Clostridium sp.
TATATTTAATATAATATCAAAATATTAATATATATAACATATCTATAACAAAAATATCATATAGTATAATCTATATGATATTTTATGTTTTTTGTTTTATATTCTATATTTTTTAAATTTCATAATCTTTAGCATATTTTCTTAAAACTTCACTACATCTCTTACATATTGTAGGATTTTCTTTATCTATTCCTACATCTTTAGTGTATTTCCAACATCTTTCACATTTTTCCCCTTCTGCTCTAGATATGTTAACACTAAATTCTTCTTTTTCTTTACTATTGTCTTCTTTTAATTCTAATTCTGATACTATTAATACATCTTCTATTAGATTTTTGTTATTTTCTATTATTTGATATAGTCCATTTTCTTTGTTAGCAATTACTGTTACTTTAGCTTCTAATGTTTGTCCTATTAATTTTTCTTCTCTTGCTTCTTCTAATTTCTTACTTACAATTTCCTTTATTTCTATAATCTTCTTAAATTTATCATCTAATTTTTTGTCATATAGTTTTTCATCATATTTTGGATAATCTTCAAGCATTATACTAAATGTATTTTCATTTTCTTTTTTAGGTATATATCTCCAAATTTCTTCTGCTGTAAATGCTGTTATTGGTGCTAATATTCTTACTAATTTAGATAATATTATATACATTGCAGTTTGTGCTGCTCTTCTTTCTTTTGAAGTTTTTCCTTCTACATATAATCTATCTTTTATAATATCTAAATAAAATGTACTCATATCATGTACTAAGAATGAATTTATACCATAATATGCTTTATTAAATTGATATATATCATATCCTTCTGTTACTGTTTTTACAAGTTCATTTATTTTCATTATTGCCCATTTATCTATTTCTGGTAATTCATTATATTCTACCATATCTTTATTTGGATCAAAATCTGATATATTTCCTAATATGTATCTTGATGTATTTCTTATCTTTCTATATGTTTCTGCAACTTGTTTTAATATATTGTCAGATATACTTATGTCTGATTGGTAGTCTGATGATATTACCCAAAGTCTCAATATATCTGCTCCATGTACTTTTACAACCTTGTTTGGATCTATAACATTTCCGAAGACTCTTGCTCATTTTTCTACCTTTTTCATCAACTAAGAATCCGGTGTGTGATAACTTGCTTATATGGTGCTTTTCCTGTTGTTGCTACAGATGTTAATAATGATGATTGGAACCATCCTCTATATTGATCACTTCCTTCTAGGTATAGGTCTATTTCTCCTATTCCTCTTTGTTTAATTACAGATTGATGTGTACTTCCTGAGTCAAACCATACATCCATTATATCTTTTTCTTTTACATATTCTGATTTTGGTTTTCCTAAAGTTAATACTTCATCTGGAAGAAGCTGTTCTACTGTTTTTTCATACCAAGCATTTGTTCCTTCTTTTCCAACTATTTCTTTAACTTTTTCCATACTTTCTTTTGTTATATATTCTTTTCCTGTTTCTTTATCATAAAATATTGGTAATGGAACTCCCCATGTTCTTTGTCTTGATATACACCAATCACCTCTATCTGCAACCATTTTTCTTATTCTTTCTTCTCCCCATTCTGGGAACCATTTTACAGTTTCTATTGCTTCTAGAGCTTTTTTTCTAAATCCTTCTACAGATGCAAACCATTGATCTGCTGCTCTATATATTATTGGATTTTTACATCTCCAGCAATGTGGATATGAGTGATTTATTTCTTCTAATTTTATTAGATTTCCTTGTTCATTTAAGTGTTCAATTATTGCATCATTTGACTTTTTATAATACATTCCTGCAAATATTCCTGCTTTTTCTGTTTGCATTCCTTTTTCATCAACTGCTACATACATTTCTATTCCATATTTTTTACCTGCAAGATAGTCTTCATTACCATATGCTGGTGCTGTATGTACAAGTCCTGTACCTGAACCTTTTTCTACAAGTATTGTATCATCAGATCCTAATATCACTTTTGATATTCTATCTAAAAATGGATGTTTGTATTCTACACCTTCTAATTCTTTATTTGTAATAGTCTTAACTTTCTTATATTCTTCTATTCCAAATGTTTTCATTAAATCTTCTACCATATCATCCATTACAATATAGTTCTCTTCTTTTCCATCTTTTTTAATATTAATTAATGCATAATCATATTTATCTGATATTGTTATTGCTGTATTTCCTGGAAGTGTCCATGGTGTTGTTGTCCATATTACTAAATATGTATCTTTTTTATCAAATAATCCTTTTGAGTTTGTTACTTCAAATTTTACATATATACTTTTTGATTTATGGTCTGCATATTCAATTTCTGCTTCTGCAAGTGCTGTTTGGCATGATGGACACCAATATACTGGTTTTAATCCTTTGTATATATATCCTTTTTCATACATTTTTCCGAAAAACATCTAATTGTTCTTTTTCTATTTCTTTATTATATGTTATATATGGATTTTCCCAATCTCCTAAAACTCCTAATCTCTTAAATCCTTCTGTTTGAAGTTTTATAAATTCTTTATTAAATTCTTTACATGTATCTCTAAACTTATTTACTTCAATTTCTTCTCTATTTAATTTTAATTTTTCAATTGCTTTTATTTCTGTTGGGAGTCCATGTGTATCAAATCCTGGTATAAAATCTGATCTGAATCCTTGAAGTGACTTATATCTTACTATTGTATCTTTTAATATCTTGTTAAGTGCATGTCCTATATGTATAGGTCCGATTTGCATATGGAGGTCCATCATGTAATATAAATGTTTTTCTGTCTTTATTTTTCGCTATTATCTTATTATATAACCCATTTTCAAATATATTTCGTAATATTTCTGGTTCTGTATTTGCTAAATTTCCTCTCATTGGAAATTCTGTCTTTGGTAAATTTAATGTTTTACCATAATTCTTTTTTTCTTCTTCCATATCTCCTCCTTATACTTTTTTACATTATAGTATTATCTTCTATTATTGTACCATCTTTGATAATTTTATTTTCACTTATATATACATTATATCCTATTATACATTCTTTACCTATTTTTACCCCTGATTTTATAACAGTCTTTGGTTTTATAACAGTATCTTGTCCGGATTTCTACATCATCATATATATATGTATCATTTATATTTTCTATTGTTACACCACCATTTATCATATGATTATAGTTTATTCTTCTTTTTAATATTTTAGATACTATTTCAAGTTGTATTCTATCATTTACTCCGAAGTATTTCAGTATTATCTTTTACAGGATATCCTGATACTGTTTCTCCGTTTTTCAGATATTATTCCTATAACATCTGTTAAATAATATTCTTTTTGATTATTATTAGGTTTTATTTCTTCTATTGTTTGCATAAGTGTTTGTATATCGAAACAATATATACCTGTATTTATTTCATTTATTCTTCTTTGTTTTTCTTCTAAATCTTTTTCTTCTATTATTTTCAATATTTTTCCATCTTTATCTCTTATAATTCTTCCATATCCTGTTGGATTTTTTATTCTTGATGTTAATATTGTTGCTTTTTCATTTTTTCCAATAGATTTATCTACAAGTTCCCTTATAGTCTCTTCTCTAATAATTGGAACATCTCCATATAGTATAACTACTTTTCCGAGTTTCTTCTTTTAAGATTTCTTTTGCTTTTTTAACTGCATCACCTGTTCCGAAGTAATTCTTCTTGATATACATATTTAATATTAAAATCTTTTAAAGCTTCTTTTATCTCTTCTTTTTTGTAGCCTACTACTGCTATTACATTATCACCTGAAATTTTTCTTGCAAGTTCTGCTACTCTTACAATCATTTCTTTATCATATATTTTTTGTACAACTTTTGAATGTGTTGTATTCATTCTTGTACCTTTTCCTGCCGCTACAATTATTGTATATATTTTTTCCATAAAACACCTCCAACATGCTTTTTAGTTCCTCCGATAAAAGCAATATGGCGGCAACCTTTTTTAATGAAATA
>CALIMU010000084.1 GCA_938045355.1 uncultured Clostridium sp.
TAATATATTTTCATATTCATAAATATATTTAAATATATTATATACTTTATCTGAATTAATTATATCTTTATCTATATTTTTTAATACATTTCTTAGATTTTCTTCCATATTTTCTTTTAATTCAGTAATATTATCATTATATACTTCTTCAACATTTTTAAGTATACTGTTTATTCTTACATTAACATATTGTATATATGGTGCTGTATCTCCAGTAAAATCTAATACTTTATCCCATACAAACACACTATCTTTTATAAGTGTTGTTGAAAGGTTTGAAAATATTAATGCACCAACTCCAACTTTTTTTGCCACATCTTCTTTTTCTTCTTCTGTAAGCTCATTTTTTTCATCTAATATTTTTTTTGTTCTTGATATACATTCTTTTATAAGATCTTCAACTTTTACAACATTTCCGAAGTCTTGTAGACATCTTACCTGATGGAAGACTAACCATCCCATATGGTATGTGTTTAGCACCATCTAAATATTTTTTATCTACCCCTAGCTTTTTCATTATTGCAAATAATTGTCTAAAATGCAATATCTGTTCTGATGCTACAACATATAATGCTTTAGTAAAATCATATGTTTTTATTCTATATAAAAATGTTGCTATATCTCTTGTTATATACATACTTGATCCATTAGATTTTTCTACTAATGCAAATCCTAATCCTTCATTTTCTAAATCAATTACTTTTGCACCTTCTGAAACCTGTGTTATTCCTTTTTCATCTAAAAGTTTTATTATATTTTTCATATCTTTAGAATATGCAGACTCTCCTCTATAACTTTCAAAATGTACATTTAAATAATCATATATTCTATTAAATTCTTTTAAACTAAGGTCTATAAATTTTTTCCAGATTCTAGTCATTTCTCCGGTCACCTTCTTCTAAAAGTTTAAAATTATCTCTACATTTTTCTAATACTTTTTCATCTTCTCCGACAAAGTTTATTTATTCTTATATATATATCTGTTAAATCTTCTATAGGATGTTTGTCAAAAGTATATTCATCTTTCCATAGATTATATCCTTCAATTAACTTTCCGAAATTGTGTACCATAATCTCCTAAATGATTTATACCTTCTACTTTATATCCGAAGGGCTCTAAAAAGTTTTGCAAACATCCCACCTATTACTGTTGTTTTTAAATGTCCTATATGGAATTGTTTTGCAATATTAGGTGATGAATAATCTATTAAAACAACTTTCCCTTCATTTTCTTTATTAAATCCTATCTTTTCCCTGTTTATTTCTTTAATTGCTTCAAACATAATATATTCTCTATTTAAGAAAATATTAACATATCCATTTATAATTTCTATTTTTTCAATATAGTCTAATCCTTTTTTTTCTAACTCTTCTGCTATTTTATTTGCTATCTCAATTGGTGATTTTCTAAAAACTTTTGCAAGAGCAAAACATGTTATTGATATATCTGAATTACTTCCTTTGCTTTTTTCAACAATATTCTCTATATTAATTTCTATATCTGATATTTCATATTTTTCTTTCATCTCTTCCAATATCTTCTCTAAATTCTCTATAATATTTTCTTTTATTTCCATTTTACTATTCTCTTCTTTCTACTGGTTTTGTTGATAGTTCTATTATTTTTTCTATATTATCATCATCTGCAATTATATTTGTGTGTTCTTCATTACATTTTGTACACCTATATAATATAACTTCACCTTTTTTCTTTTTTATATATCCTATAGGTTTCATTAATCCTTTACAAGTATTTTTTCTATCTCCTGGAAAGATATCTAAATGTTTTGAAAATAAGCAATATGGACAATGATCTCTTGCAGTATATCCGAAGTTTTTTCACATCTTTGCCACAATTTTCACATTTAAATTCTTCATCTATCATTTTAAAGCTCATAAATACTTCCTGTTAAAAATTCTCTTATAAGTGAATTATTTGGAACTAAATTATCATCAATATCTTCAAAATATTGTAAGAATGCAAGTAGTCTTCTTGCTTCACTATATTCTTCATCTACATCTGTAATTTCTTCTAAAAGAGGTACTATATGTTTTTTTAATGCTGCTATCTCATATATTACTGATGAATTAAACATATAATCTGCTTCTTCTTGATATGGAAATATATTTTTCTTTTCACCTCTTCTTACAGAATACCACATTTTAAGTGTATGTTTTGCTGTATAATTTCTAGTATTATAATCTCTTACTATTCTTCTTATAAGTCTAGTATCTGTAGATGATATTCTATTAAAATAATCTATATTAAGTGTTGTAAGTGCACTTATATATATTTTATACTTATTCTTTTTATCTATTCTTTCAGTTAATTTATCATTTAAGCAATGTATACCTTCTAATAATAATATTTCATCTTTTCCTAATTTAGTCTTTTTACCAGAATATTCTTTTTTCCCTGTTTTAAAATTAAATACTGGCATTTCTACTTCTTCACCATTAAGTAATTTTTCTAAATGATCATTGAAAAGTGGTATATCTATTGCGTTTATATCTTCAAAATCATAATTTCCGATGTTCATCAAGTGGTGTATTTTCTCTTTCTACAAAATAATTATCTACAGATATCATTACAGGTTTTATTCCTGAAAGTCTTAAAGCTGTTGTTAATTTCCCTGCAAAAGTAGTTTTTCCAGATGATGAAGGTCCTGCTATAAGTATCATCTTAACATCTTTTTTCTTTAATATTTCTGATGATAATTCTGCAATTTTCTTTTCATGTAATGCTTCTGATAATAATATAACATCTTTCATATTTTCTTTTATCTTTGTATTTAATTGATGTATTGTACTTACTTTTAATAATGAATATATATTATTATATTCATCTAATGCACTTTTTAATTTATTGTTTTCTTTAAATTCCCCTACTTTACTTAAATCTACTTCTGAATCTGGATATCTAAGTAGTATTCCTTCTTGATATTTTTCAAGTTTAAATACACCTACTCTATTTGTAGATATTGGCATTACACCATAAAAATAATTGAAATATCCGGTCACAAAAATACAATTTAACTTCATTTTTTACATCTTTTTGAAGCATTCCTCTAAGTGATCTATTTTTCATATAAAATTCTTCTGCCTCTTCTTTAGTAAATGCTTTTTTTATTATTTCATAATTTTTATCAACAATATCTTTCATTTCTTCTTCAATGTCTTTTACCATATCATCTGTTAACTCTAAATTCGTAATATTTATATACATTGCATTATGAAGTTGATATTCTGTACGTATTTTAGCATTTGGATATAATCTATTTATTGCCATACATAATATATATAGTAATCCTCTTATATATATCATTTTACCATCTTCTGATGTCATATCTAAAAATTTAAATTCACCTGATTTTTTAGGTCTATGTTTTAATGATTTTATACTATTTCTATATCTTATAGCAAGTATATTCTTATCTTTTTCTATAACATCTTTAAATCTATCTAATATTGATTCTGTACCATCAAATATATATTCTTTATCTTTATATGTAACTACTATTTCTTCATTTTCAATTATTTCTTCTTTAGGTGTTTTATTTTTTATATCTTTTATTTCTCTTATATCTTTTTTTATCTTTAAACTCTTTTTTCTTTTGTCCATTTTTCTCCTTATCTTTATCTTACACTTTTTTAATATATTACAAACATCTTTACTAAAAATATTGATATTATGATTGATATATAACCTATAATCCTTAATTTAAATACCATATCATTTCTATCTTCATTCATAAAATACCTTTTTACTATATTTCTAGTATCAAAAACTAATAATGTAGATATTGCAAATATAACTGCAATTAATAATTTTATAAATATCATATCTTACCTTTTCTAATTCACTTTATATTTTTATATCTTTATATCTTTATATCTTTATATTTTTATCTTTTTCTTTATTCTTTTGTATTTCTTTCTTTTCCAATTTTCTTAGATATATTAATACTGATATATCTATTATA
>CALIMU010000085.1 GCA_938045355.1 uncultured Clostridium sp.
TATTAAATTTTCTTATTTCTTCTATTACTTTATCACCATTTATAGGCATCATAATATAATCTAATATTAATATATCATAATAATTATTTCTTATATTTTCTATTCCTAAAAGAGGATTTGTTTCTCCTTCTACAATATATCCTTCTTTTCCTAAATATACTTTTAGAGAATCTATAACTCCTTGTTCATCATCTATAACAAGAATTTTTCTTTTCAAATCATTTTCTTTTTCATTAATTATATTTTTTATTCTCACCCTAAATATCCTTTCACCCATATTATAATGGTAAATATATTTTCATTATTGTTCCTCTTTTTTCTTTTGTAATTACTTCTATTCTTCCGATCAAATTGTGCCTTTAATGTAACATTTGACATATATAGTCCGAAGGCCTGTTCCTTTTTTTCCTTTTGTTGTTACCATCTCTCTAAATAGTTTTTTTAATACCTCATTAGATATTCCGCAACCCAAAATCTTCTACAGATATTATCAGATTTTCTCTATTTTTATCTGTTTCTGCCTTAAGTATTATCTTCCTATTCAAATCATTTTTAGATATATATTCATAACTATCAATACTATTTTGTATTAAATTCATTATAATCTGGATTAAAATATTACTATTTCCTAATATATTAATATTATTTTCTGTATAATTTTTGATTTCAAATTCAATCATTTCTTTTTGCATTTCATGTTCCATAAGTACTTTTATAGTTTTAAATATATCACTTATAACGATATATTCTTTCAAATCATTTGCAAAAACTGTTGTTTGTCCTTTTACTGCTGTTATAATATCTGACATATATTCTAAATATGTATCTATTTTCTTATTCCATTCTTTCATTTCTTTTGCTATTTCTCTATAATCATTTTTATCTACCCTTTCATCATCTATTGATTTTGAAAGTTCATTTGTAAGTTCTGATAAAGCCATATTTGCTCCAGATATTGAAAAAATTGGTGTTTTTAAATTATGTGCTATTCCTCCAATCATTTGTCCTAATGATGCAAGTCTTTCTTGTTCAATCATCATATTTTTAGCTTTATTTATCCTATATATTTGATTATTATTATTTTTTTGAATCAAATTAAATTCTCTTACAAGTTCTCCAATTTCATCATTTCTAAGGATTGGTAAATTATTTAATACAACATTATCTCTTGCTTTTAATATACTCTTCATACCATTTGTAACTTTTGATATATCTGTTTCTACTATATATCCCATATACCATATATATATACTTGTATATATCATTATTATTCCGTAAAAGCATAAATATATCTGTTGATAAGCTTGTTGTAAATACTCTAAATCCTATACCTACAAATGCATTTCCATTTTCAGTATCTATCTTTAATATACTTATTTGCTTATTTTTAGAATATTCTGTATATACGATATTTTGTTTTTCAGATGTATAGAACATATTAATATATTCTATCGCAAAATTATTTAAATATTCTTTCCCATATATTGGATTTCTTATATCATTTGTATATGCTAAAACTTTTGTTACATTTTCTTGACTATTATTTTCTTCTATCTTCTTTAGTTTTGTTGTTATTTCTTCTAAAGTATATTTTTTATCTTCACTAAATTCTTGTTTTAACATTTCTAAATATAATTTTTCTTGAATTACACCTTTATCATATATTACCAAATAATTTAATATTGAAACCATTAACATTAAAGTTCCTAATATTATTGGAATTAGTTGTGTTAAAAGCTTATTTCCTAAACTTATCTTTCTCCCATTTATATTATTTTCTACATAATATGCTGTTTCTATTAATATATCTTCAAAATATTCTTTTGATATCATATATATAATTATTGCTATTAATGAAGAGGCTACTAATACTATAGACATTATTGTAAAAATCATAGGTGTTTCAAGTCCAAGTAATATTGATAATATTGTAATTATAATTGCAGGCATAAAAGATATTGTTCCGAAGTATTATATATGGATAGTTAAAAGCTCTCTTTCTTTTAACTATGACATTTTCTCTTTTTTCTCCTTCTACTATTTTTGTACTCTTATATGCAAATACAAGACTTATAATTATAATTAAATATATGAATATTGAAAAGATTATAAACTGGGTATTATATGTAATACCCATAATCTTTTTTTGAAATTCTTCTTCTAAAATATTTTTAGGATAATTTAAGAAAATAGGAAATATATAGTATAGACTTAAAAGAACTATAATTGTACAAATACTACTTTTAATTAATATTTCTTGATATTTTCTTATATTACTTTTTTTCTTTATTATTTCTCTTCCTCTCATTTCCTATTTTCCTTCCATTTAAAATTATTGTATTGGATTCCATGTTTGTACAACATTTCCATTAACTTTTAAGTAAACTGGTGTTCCTCTACCTGGATTATAGAAATCCAGTAATTCTACATTTACTCCACCTTCTACATTTACTGCTGTAACATCTCCCATTATTCTTACTTCATACCATGCTCCTCCTGTTGGTGCATAATCATTAAACCATATATTTCTATCATTCCAATTTGCAACTCCCCAATGCCATGATATTTGGTGATGTCCTCCTGATTCTATACGAACCTTATTATATCTATTTGATGATAGCCTAAATCTAAGTCCAACAAATCTTTCTACAACATTTGTTCCTGCCCAAGCAGACCACGGTCTTCCGAAGCTTATATTGTTGTACTTCTATTCTTCTCCAAGGTGTTTGTCTCCCAATATGTGATGACCAATTTCCGTGCTCCATCTACTTGTATATCTCTTATTACAACTCCGGTGTACATGTAGTTTCAATGTTGCTCCGAGGTTCTCCTCTTCCGTGATACCCAATAATGTGATGAATCTATATAATTTATTGTTGGTTGTGGCATTTGTGGTAATTGTTGTACTACCATTCTTGACCATCCGAGACCATGGTCTTCCTACAACTCTTTGTTGTGCTTCTACTACAGCATTTCCTCTTTCAAATCCTAAATGTGTCCACCATCTTCCGGCTCCCATCTGTACCTATTTCTCTTATAAATACTCCGATGTGCATGTACTTTTACTGTTGCTCCTGGTGTTGCCCATCCATATATATGGTCTTGTGCTGTATTCATTTGATCAATACTTGGATTTCCAAGTGGTGGTAGTTGTACTACATTTGATACTGCCATACCACTCCATGGTCTACCAGTCTTCATTTGCCTTACTTCTATTCTACAATTTCCTCTTTCTTGTCCAATATATAAATTCCATCTTCCGGCTTCCATCTGCTATAACATTTTGTCTTACAATTCCATGAACATGAACATCTACTGTTGCTCCTGGATCTGCCCATCCCCATACTCTATCATGGCTTGAATCAACATAGTCTATTCTTGGAATTCCGAAGTGGTGGTAATTGTTTTACATTTATAACAGCATCTTCACTATTTAATTTTCTTGGTAATTCTTGATGTACTCTTATTTCTTGTCCACCATTTAATAATCCTGTATCTAAATACCAATCTCCATT
This sequence comes from uncultured Clostridium sp., assembly GCA_938045355.1. The sequence goes on from CALIMU010000085.1 coordinate 3,516, forward strand.
TCCATTTACATCTACATATCTTTCTAATTTTCCAGGTATTTTTACATATACTTTTGAATTTGGGACACCTTTTCCTGTTAATCTTGTATCATCTGTATCCATTTCATTTATTGTAGGTTTTGGTGCTGGTAATCCTTTTACTGTTACTTCTTCTTTATCAGATTCTCCTCTTCTTGCTACTGTTTGTGTTACCCTTATTTTTTGATTCATTTCTTGCATTGGTATTGTTACACTAAAGTTTCCGGTTTTCATCTGCAAAACCTATATATTCTTTATTATCTTCTAATATTACTCTTATTTTAGCTCTTGGATCTGCTTTTCCTTTTACTTCTGTTTCTTCATTTGTTATTTCATTTACTATAGGTTTTTGTCCTTTTCCTATACCTACTGTCACTCTTTCTTCTTCACTTGTTATCTTATCTCCAAAACTTTGTGTTCCTATTACAATATCTCCATCTGATAATGTACTTACTTGGATTTCAAATCTTCCTGTATCATCTGCTTTTCCTGTATATTCTCTTCCATTTATTACAAGTTTTACATCTGCTTTTGGTTTTGCTTTTCCTGTTATTTTAGTATCTGTATTTACAATATTATCTATTGTTATTTTTCCTAATCTTGTTTTATATACCTCTGTTTTTGCCTTATTACTTTCTCTTTTTCCTTCTTCTTTTTGACTTACATTTATTATTGTCCCACTTGATTGTTTTGGTATATCTATACTAAAATCTCCATTATTATCTACATTACCTTTATATTTATTTGTTCCTATCTCTACTATTATTTCACTATTCTTTTTACCTGTACCTCTTATCTTTGTATCTTCATTTGTTACTGCTAAAACCGATGGTTCTTCACTTTCATCATTTTCTCCATCTTTTTTAAGTTTATTTTCTATATATTCTTCATATTCTTTTTTCTTTACAAGCTCTATATTTCTTTTCTTATCATATATATATTCTCCGTCTTATTTCATAATGATCTGTAAAACCTTTACTTGAATATATTTTATTTAAGCTTACTCCTCCTGATAATCTTATCCTATCATTTATTCTTAAATATGATATCTCAGAATCTGTTCTTTCATATAATTCTGATACTGCATTATTTAAATTACTTTCTTTTGTTTTATTTATAATACCATCATTTGATAAAAACGATCCTATTGCAATTCCTGCAAGTAATAATAGTATTATTATAGTTATTGCAAGTACCATTAATGTTATACCTTGCCTATTTTTCATATGATACACTCCTTTTTTTATTTCTATTATTATATAGATTATTATCTTCTTCTATTTTTTCTTATTTGTCTTTTCTTTGCTTGTATATATTCTCTCCTTATAATTAGTATTGGTACTA
>CALIMU010000086.1 GCA_938045355.1 uncultured Clostridium sp.
TTTTAAAAATTGCTAATAATATATATATTGAGATTCCTGTTAAAATTACTATAATAAAAAAAATGGGGGAATTATATATTCCCCCAAATATTCCTAAAATTACTGCTATACAGATATATTCCAATATTATCTCCTTTTATTCTACTTCATTTATTAAAATCCAACCTGTATTATTATCTTTTTTAACTTTTATCCATTTACCAAGTTCTTCTATTTTTTCTACTTTTTCCCCTTTTTTTAATACCACTTTATTTCTAGCATATATTACTGGATATGTTCTAATATTAGTATCTTCTTTTACTATATATTCTTTTTTTTCTGTTGTTTGTCCTTCTGTTTGAGCAGGTTTTTCATTTTCTGGTTTTTCTGTTTGTTGTGTTTGTGTTGTAGGTTTAGATGTATTATCTGTTACTGTTCCAGATGTTATATTTATTAAATCTGCCCTCATATACCCCACTTTTTTTTCATATTTTATCTTATACCAATCTCCAGTTTTTTCTAATACTTCTACCTCGTCATTTTTATATAAGTTTGTTATTATTTCAGATGTCGTATTAGGTTCTTTTCTCATACGAATATTATTATCATTTACTTTTCCTGTTGCCGCTATAGCAATATTATTAGCAATTATAATACTCATTATACCTAAAAATATTAATACTACTTTTAATGTTTTCTTCATATTATTTCCTCCAATAATTTATACTTTTTTCTCTATTATTTACCTTAAGCATATCAAATTTGTATTATTTTGTATATATATAATTCCTATTTTCTATACCATTTTCCTATATTTGTAAATAAATTAAAATTAGTGATTCCTTCAAAATTTTGTCCAACTATAAGTGATGATGAAATATATACTTTCTTTGTTTCCCTAGCAAGTGGTATAAAGCTATATAATTCTTTCAATTTTTGTTCTAATTGTTTTAATATTTCTTTCTTTTCTATACTACTTTTTTCATCTATCCATAACTTTTGTAATTTATTTAATATCTCTGTTACTCCAGCATCTTCTACTCCTGTTACATCAACTATTTTTGATATATCTGGTATATATGATTGTCTTATTCCTATTATTGCCATATCATATTCTTTATTTTCTATTTGCTTATAATATTTATCAGATTTTAATTTTGTAAGTTTTATCTTTGCACCTTTTTTATTTAATTGTTCTACAATTCTTTCTGCCATTTGAACTTGTAAAGAATTTGATTCATTTACAATTATTGTCCTATTTATATTTTTAAAATCTTTTTCTTTATCTACTTCTTCTTGATTGTTAAGTACTGTTCCATTATATTGGCTTGTACCATAATCTAGTGGATATCCAGAATATAATACTCCTAATCCTGTTATAATCTGATTTATTCCTAAGCCTTCTGTTATTTTTTTTCTATCTTCTAATCCTATCTTTTTATTATTCATACTTAAGAAATGAAAATCTCTTCCTTTTATATCTACTCTTTCATAACCTTCTGTACCTATATATTCTGCTGCATTATTTAAATTTGTAGTAATTATATCTACATTTCCTGCTTTAAATGCATTATATATTTCTCCCATTGAATTATATGTTGTTACATATATTTCATTTATTATAGGTTTAAAATCATGATTATAATATTTTTCATTTACTACATATATAGCTGTTGTATTTTTCATTTCTTTAAACCAATATTTTCCGAGATTGTACTGGAATAGGATATCTATTTTTATCATTAAAAACTTCAACATCAATCTTTTTTGTTATTGGAAAATTTAAATAATATTCAAAATCTTTTTTAGGCTCTTTTAATGTAAATATAATACTTTTATCATTTTCTATAGTTGTACTTACAATATTTTGTATAATATCCTTATATGGATTATTACCTGCAATTATTTGTTGTACACTAAATTCAACATCTCTAGAAGTAATATCTGTCCCATCTGAAAATTTTGCATTATCTACAAGTATTATCCTATAATTTAATTCATTTACTTTTTGTATATCTTTTGCAAGTTCTAATTTCAAATTATAATTTTGATCAAATGTTAATATACTATCATAAAATAATTTTGAAACTTCTTGTACATTTCTATTATTACTCTTATATGGATTAAATGTATCTATTTCAGATATTGCAAGTCTTAGATCTTTTTGTACTGTATTTTCTTGTACTGCTTTTTTATCTTTCAATTCTTCTTTTTTTTCTGTCTTTTGTGCTTCTATACCCTTATATATTGCAAATCCAACTATTGCAATTACAATAATTATAAAAAGGTATCTCATTATTTTTCCCATCTTTTCTCCTAAATTAATAAACATATTTTCTATTA
>CALIMU010000087.1 GCA_938045355.1 uncultured Clostridium sp.
AGTTTTAATATTCTTTTTAATTATTATTCCTATATCTTATCTGTATACCCATAATATCTAAATACCCTATATATCTTTTTAATATATGTTTTTAAATAACATTGGTTTAACATATATTCTCTATGACATCTATTTTCTTTTAATAGGTCTTTTTCCATATTTACTAAATTATCTGTATGTACAGTATATACCCCATTTTCTCTTAAGTATTCATCTATTTCTAGTGTCATACCTCCATATGGATAACAAAATATATATGGTCTTTTTGATATGTTTTCTGATAAATAATCTATGGGCTGTTTTGCATATTCTAATATTGTTTCTTTAGATATATTATTATTTAAATATTCTCTTCCATAATTAATATGTTTTTTTCCATGTGAATATACAGATATATATGGATCTATTTTTTTTAATGATTTCATATCCATAAATCCATGTTTTCCTATAGTGTCTGTATTTACAAATATACTTCCTACAATCTCATTTTCTTTAAAAAATTCTAAAACATTTTCTTCTATATCTGTATATCCGGTCATCAAATGTTATACACATTGCTTTTTTAGGAAACTTCTTATTTTCTTTTTGTATATTATATATATCTTCTATTTTTAAAAATGTATATCCTTTATTTTTATAGTCTAAACATTGTTTTTTAAATATATCTATATTTGTACACATTGATTCATCTGTTATATTTTGCCTTTTTTGTTCTTCTTTTGTTAATATATGATGATATAAAAATACTTGTACTTTTTTTTCAAACATTCTTCTTATTTTATCAATTAATTTCATATTCCACTCTTTTATATTTATATTTTAATCTTTTTTTCTTTTACTTCTGTTTATAAGTTCGTCTAGTTTATCTTTTAACTTTTGACTTCTACTTACTTCTTTTCTTTTTTCTTCATTATATATATTTTGATAGTTTTCTTTTTGTTCATATATATCTACATTTGAATCATTTCTATTATAATCCTTATTTTTATCTACTACTTCTATACCTAAATTTGTATTTGTTGTAAAAACATTATCTACATTTGATATATTTATTCCTAAATTATTCATCCCTTTTATATTTTCTTCTGTTTCATTATCTACTATATATTTAGAAGATTTAGATATTGTATCAGATATATAATCTTTTATATTCCTATTTTTATTACTATCTTTGGCTCCTAAATTATCTTTGTTTGAATAATATATATCTGCTATTTCCTTATTATTTTTAAGCATCAACTTTGTTTTTATAATCCCTGGCAAGTACAATAATACTAAAAGTACTTTATTCATAAAATTATATACTTTACTTAAATCTAATCCATTACCTGTTAGGTATGAGTATAATATGTAATGTTTTAATATATACATTCTTTTTTTCATTGATACTTGTCTAAAATCAAATTCAAGTAATTCTTTAAAATACATATAATATCCTTTTGGATAACTATATAGCATCTTGTTTATATTTTTAGAATATCCGGTCTTCTTGATATTCACAAAGTTGTACTACTTCATTAAAAACAAATACTGTATTTGTTTTATCCATTTCATGATATAGTCTTGCCTCTGTAACAAACTTTTCATCTCCTTCTAATCTATGTTCATATTCTTTTCTAACACTTGAGATAAATACTATACATTTTTCTCCATCTATACATTCTTTAAATGAAACTTCAAACATTGTTCTATTATATTCTGTATTTTTAAACTTTTCTCCCATTAGCCTTCCGGTCAGGATAAGCTTTTAAAAACACAAATCCGATATGTAAGTGGTACTTCAAAAACATTACTTCTTATTATATCAATTGCATTTTCTGATAACATATCATCAGAATCTAAATCCATCATATATTCACCTGTTGCAATACTTGTAAGATGATTTATTGCTGCCATTTTTCCCATATTTTTTTGATAATAATAATTTATGCTTAAATTTTCATTTCCTACCATTTTTTCTACAACTTCTCTTGTATTATCTGTTGACCCATCATCCATTATTAGCCATTCTATCTTTTCTCCAAATTTAGAATTAGCTAGAATACTTAAATATGCTCTTTTTAAGTATTCTGCTCTATTATATGTTGCTGTCAATATTGATATAAATGGTTTTCTTCCTCTTTCCATTTTTTCCCCTTATTTTTCATCAAATAATTCTATAATATTATATATCTTATTTATATTTTTTTCTCTATATCTAATTTGTTCTGCTTTATTATTTCTAATATTTTTCTTATGTTTGTTTAATATTACCATTTTTATACCTTGGTATATTCCGTTCTTCACTATTTTCAAATATATATGCTTTATCATATCCTTCTGCCGCTTCTCTTGCCGCTGTGTTTGTAAGAAGTATTGTCTTGTTAAGTATTTTTGCTTCATCTAATACAAGTCCGATATCCTTCTGCATATGAAAATAATCCGAAATATTTTGCTTTTAATATATATGGATATGGGTTTTCTCTTTTTCCTAGTAATATAAAAGATTTTTTAATTCCATATTCTTTTATCCTTTCTTCTAGATTTTTTCTTTCTTCTCCCTCACCTATTATATATATATTATGTATTATTCTATCTTTTATAAGTCTTCTATGTACTTCTATTAATCTATCTAAACCTTTTGCTTTTGTCAGTCTTGCAACAACTACAATACTTGGTATATTAGGTTCTATTCCATATGGTTCTAATTCTCTTGATTTTCTTTCTATTCTTTTTTGATCTATAAAATTATATATTACTCTTTTTCTAATCTTATTATTTGGAAACATTTTTATAAAGTTTTCTTTACTATCTCTACTTACAAATATTATATTATTATAC
>CALIMU010000088.1 GCA_938045355.1 uncultured Clostridium sp.
CCTCCTATTTTCCTATTAGTAGTTAATAAATTAATTATAACTTAAAACTTGTTAAAAAACAAAAATTATATGTTATAATATTAATGTTAAACAAAGGAGAAGATAATGATTAAATTTTGTTCGTTATATAGTGGAAGTTCTGGAAATTGTTATTATGTAAATATAGATGGCAAAAAAATATTATTAGATATGGGGAAAAGTCTAAAAAAGATTACAGATGCTTTGGAAAAAATTGATGAGAAAATAGAAGAAATTGATGCAATATTAATAACACATGAACATTCAGACCATATACAAGGGTTAAAAATGTTATGCAAAAAACATGATAAAAGAATATATATGACAGATAAGACAAAAATAGAGGTTTCAAATTTAGTAGATAATATTATAGAAAAAAATATTATTACATTTAAAGCAGGAGATAAGTTTGAAATAGGAGATGCAAAGATAAAAAGTGTTAAAATATCACATGATGCAATAGATCCAGTTATGTATAGTTTTAAGGATGTAGATGGAAATAAGGTTTCTGTTTTTACAGATGTAGGTGAAATAACAGATTCTATATTAGAAACACTTAAGGGAAGTAAAATTGCAGTGATAGAAGCAAATTATGAAGAAAATTTATTAAGATTATCTAGATACCCAAGTTATTTAAAGAAAAGGATAATGGGGAGATATGGACATTTATCAAATGAAGAAGCAGGATTTTTAGCAAAAGAATTAGCAAAAAATGGAACAGAAAAAATATTATTAGGACATTTAAGTAAGGAGACTAATACAGAAAAGATAGCATATCAGACAATAGAAAATGAATTGAAATTTTTGAAAGAAGAAAATGAGGATATAGACATAGATAATATTGAAATAAAAGTTCTTGGAAGAGAAGAAAGTAGTGATATATATATAATAAAATAGGGAGATTATATATAAGACTTATATATGAAAAAACACAAACTTAAATTTAATCTTAAGTTTGTGTTTTATTAAAGTTTAATTTAAATCAAATATTATTTTACATATAGTATCTGCAGCATATGGTTTACCAAATTTTTTGGCATTTGCAGATAATCTAGATAAATAGTTTTCATCTGTTTTTAGTCTATCAATTAACATATCTAGGTTTTCTTTGTTTATAAGTATACCAGCACCAATGTTTTCAATATAATTTTGGTTTGCTACTTCTTGACCTGGAAGAGGGTTTATCATAAACATTGGTAATCCTTGGGATAATGATTCAGATGTTGTAAGTCCACCAGGTTTTGAGAAAATAGCTGATGATACTTTCATTAGTCTAGAAATATGAGTTGTATAGTTAATTAATGTTGTATTATTTATATTTTCTTCTTTAATTGTTTTTTCAAACATTGAATATAATTCAGGGTTTTTACCAGATATACATACAAAATGAAATTCAGGTAATTTTTTAGTTAATTTTTTAAAAATTTCAATATTAATTGTATTTGATAACCCAAATTCACCACCGACCAAAAAATATAAAATTTTTCTTTTCTTTAGGAATTTCAAATTCTTTATATGTTTCTTCTATTTCATCTTTTGTTAAATCCTTACAAAAGATAGGGTTTATTGGAATTCCTGTAACATGTACTTGAGATTCTTTAATACCTTTTTCTATTAGAGCTTTTTTCATGTCTTCTGTAGGAACAAAGAAATATTTTAGATATTCTGGAAGTACATACCAAAGTCCATGTGGTTCAAAGTCTGTTAAAATATTTGAGATAGGCATATTAATTTTACCTTTTCTTGCTATATGTGCACACATTATTGCAGGGAAAGGGTGTGTACATATGATTTGATCAGGCTCCACCTGTTTTATAATTCTATATAATCTAATTCTATACCATCTTAGAGTTTGCCTTAAAACTATATCTGTAACACTATTATCTTTGTTTGCATTATTATAAAATGCTCCCCAAAGTTTAGGAGTATTCCTAGATATTGCATTATAAAAAGAAATTGAAATTTTATTTAGAATAGGTGCAACATATTCAAGTCCATCTACTAATTCAACATAACAGTTATATTTATCTTCTAAAACTGCTTTTAATGCTCTGGCTGCAGAAAGATGACCTCCTCCAAATGATCCATAAAATATAATTGCTTTTTTCTTTTTGGTTTCCATTTAATAGTCTCCTTTAATATTAATATATTTGTATTATACCATAAAAGATAGTAAATAAAACATAAATTACAAAAATATAAAAAACCTATACTTAAAATATGATATTTAAGTATAGGTCTAAAATTACTGGAACATTCCATTTTTGTTTATTTGTGTAGCATCTTTAAAAGGCTTCAAGATAAATCTTTTGGCTGCTGGGTGGCTTGCATCTATAATTGCAAAGTCAGTATCAGAAATAGCTTCCATATATGCTGAAGAAAGCATAAATCTTACAACAGCTAAATCTACCTTTTTGCCATTACTATATTTACTTTTTACAGTAAATTTAATACTATCCCATAATCTTGGATAGAACCCTTTTCCATAATGAAAATCCCAAGAACCTGCAAATGCATATTCTTTATTTTCAAATACAACACTTTCACTGCTGTAATATGGAATTACTCCCATATAAGAAATTCCACTGTTATATTCTACAACAGCAAAATATTCTCCAGGAGCAAGTTTAATCTCAATAGGCACTATTCTTAGATTTCTACGATTTCCAGGCATTAAAGTTCCTATTCCGTCTGGTCCGAAATTCGCAACAGTGTTCTTTTTTAATGGTACAGATTTATCCTTACCAATTATCTCACTCACGAATTGTTCTTCAGACTGTACACAATCGAAAAACAAATTTTTTTCTTTCTCATTCCGCCAAATATCATTTGGCAATAAAGAATGAGTGATTTTGTTGTATTTTTTAGTAAATTTATAATTATTTGGTGAGCATTTTTCAGGTCCACCAAATGTAATAAACGAATTAATTAACAATAAGAAAACAGTACTACCTAAAAAAACAACTTGTTTGAAAATTTTATTTTTCATGGTCCTCACATCCTTTTAATTTTTTACAATAAACAACTTAATATAGTTATTTATTAGTATATTATTTAATAAAATAATAACACAAAATACTAATTATGTAAATGAAATGGAATAAAAAAATAAGACTAATATGTTATAGCCCTATTTTTTATCATGTTTTGCATTTTTTTCTATAGTTCTTATTTTATTATATAATTTTTCTTCTTCTTTAGAGATAGATGAAGGTATTACTATATTTGCTGTTAATATTAAATCACCTTTTTGATTTGAAGAAGAGAATCCCTTGTTTTTTAGTTTGAATTCTTTTTGATTTGGAGTAAATGGTGGAACTATTATAGAAATAAGTTCACCAAAGAAATCAAACTCTATATTTGTACCTAAAATAGCTTCTGCAGGAGTAAGATTAAGATTACTTATAATATTTAGACCTTTTAATTTAAAGATTTCATCATTTTCTACAGATATTCTAACATATAGGTCTCCTGGAAATTTAAAAGGATCATTACTTTTTTTACCCATGTATTTTAATATATGTATATCATTATTTTTTGTATTTTTTGGTATTTCTAGATCTTTTTGGTCATCTTTTGTTTTTATAATTTTTGTAGTACCAAGATATGCTTCTTTAATAGATAATTTTAAAGTTATTTCTGTATTTAAAGAAGTATCTTCCTTTTTTTCTTTATATAAGTTATGTTTTTTAAAAGTATTTCCAAAGAATATATTTGATAATTCTTCTAGCATTGTATTTTTACGTTCTTCTGTAATGAAAGATATATTTTCTTTTTTTGTTCTACCAATATATCCATTCCATAATTTATCATATTTTTTCTTGGTTTGAGGATTTGAAAGGATCTTATATGCCTCATTTATATCTTTTATAATTTCACCAGTACTCTCTTTATTTATATCTGGATGAAATTTTTTAGCTTGATTTCTATAAGCTGTTTTGATTTCTTCATTTGTTACTTTAATGTTATCAATTCCAAGTATTTTGTAGTAATCTTTAAATGTCATAATTTACCCCGTATCTTCTGAATTGTTTTCATTATATCACAAATAAATATCTTTTCAATAACAATTTGATAACAAAAATTAAAAGTGAATTTAAAAGTAGAGTTAAAATATAGTTTATGAAAAATATGGATCAAAATAAAGAAACATATAAACATTATCTGATTAAATTGTGGATAACTTTATATGTTTTTTTATTTTTTAATTATATTCTTATATTTTCTTTTTCATTTTCTGAAATTTCAAACATAATAAATTCTGGTGATTTCAAAAGTTTTGCTAACAAATTGTTTGGAAATATTTTAGTGAATTTTTGATAATCTCTAATTGTACCATTATAGTATTTCCTTGATAATGCAATTTCATCTTCTATAATAATTAAGTTTTCACTAAGTCTTTTGTATTCTTCGTTTGCTTTTAATTCTGGATAATTTTCTACTGTTAAATTAAGAGAACCTATTATACTTGAGAAATTTTTGTTTTCAATAATCTTATCATTGATAGATTTAGAATCATAATTAGATGATCTTAATTCGGCAATTTTTGTAAAAACTTGTTCTTCATGATTCGAATAGCCTTTAACTATTTCAACTAAGTTTCCGAACTAAATCAAAACGTTTTTTTAATTGTACATCCATGATAGAAAAAGCCTCTTCAATCATTATTTTTTTACTTATACTAATATTATAATAAATAAAAGTATATACTAATAGTATTGCTAAGATAGCACCAACTATTATTAATATTGTAATATAATCCATAAATAATCTCCTATTCATCTTTCATACTATATTTAGATTGTAATTATATAGTATATCTTTAATTTAAAAATGTCTAGAGAATTAAAATAATATTAGAAATGTGATATAAAAGAAATATATATAATTTGTTGTGAAGATGTTTAAAAAGGCTAAAATTTGACAAATAGCCTTAATCTATATATCATATATAGTGTATTATATTATTTTTAATATATAGTAAGAAGGAGAATATATATTTTATTATGAAAATAAAAGAGATAACTGGTATTATAGATGGAGAGCTTCTTTACCGGTAATTATGATGATGAGATCTATGAGATAAAGCAAGATACAAGATTAATATCAAGAGAGGATACATTTATTGCTTTTAAAGGTGATAATGTAGATGGAAATAAGTTTGTAGCAAATGCAATACAAGCAGGAGCATCTACTTGTATTGTTAATGATAGAGATATAGAAATAACAGATGAAATTGTTAAGAAAAAATGTAATATATTATATACACCAGATTCATTAAAAGCATTACAAAATATAATTGATTATAAGATGGATGAGATAGATACAAAGGTTATTGCGATAACACGGAAGTGTTCGGAAAAACTTCTACAAGAGAAATTGTTTCACATGTTTTGGAAACAGAACATACTGTTTTTAAAACGAAGAAAAATTTTAATGGGATGAGAGGTCTACCTATAACTTGTAGTCAAATTGAAAATGAGGAACTTGCGGTTATAGAAATGGGAATGGATGGTCTACGGACAAATTCAAAAACTTTCAAAAATGGTTAAACCATATATAGGGGTAATTACAAATATTGGATCATCACACATAGGAAAACTTCGGAAGTGTTGAAAATATATTATCAGCAAAAATGGAAATTATATCTGGTATAAGAGATAATGGTTTTTTAATTTTAAATGCAGATGATAAGATGCTTAAAACAGTTATAGAAAATTTTGATAAATATACATCAAACTTAGGAAAAAATATTACACTAATAACATATGGTATAGAAAACAAAAATGCAGATTTTGTTGGTGAAATAATAGAAAAGACTGAAACAAGCACAAAAATAAAGGTTAAAATACAAGATATAGAGTTTGAATTTGAAATAAATACTGTTGGAATTCATAATGTATATAATTCACTTGTAGCAATAGTAATTTCCAAAATATTTGATATAAAACTAGAAAATATAAGGAAAGCATTAGTAAATATGAAGGTAACAGAACATAGAATGGATAAATTTGTTATAGGTAAAAATATAACAATATATGATGATACATATAATGCAAGCTATGAGTCTGTGAAAGCAGCTATTGATGTTATAAGTAATATAAAACAAGAAGAAGGAAGAAAAATATATATTTTAGGTGATATATTAGAACTTGGTGAATTTTCAGAAAGATATCATAAGAAAATTGCAGATTATTTAACATTAAAAGGATATGATATTGTAATTACAGCAGGTGAGAATTCTAAAGTAATAATGGAAGAACTTCAAAAAGATATTATAGAACAAAATATGGAAGAAGAAAGAAAAGTATTCCATTATACAGACTATAATGAAATTATACAACATTTAGATATATTAAAAGAAAATGATATAGTTTTAATAAAAGCATCAAATGGAATGAAGTTTTCTAATATAATAAAATATCTAAAAGAAAAAGATCAAGAAGAAATAGAAAAAGAGTTAGAACAAGCTTTAGAGCAAGATACAAATTTAAGTACACAATTAAATGAAGTACAAATTTGAAGAGATGAGAAGAAACATGATAATGGCTTAGCAAGTAATATTATTAGAATGTTCTTCAATTTAAAAGCAAAAGAATAATTTAAAAATATAAATAAAAGCATAAATAAAATTATAGGATAATATAGGAAAAAAGAAGTTAAATATATAGTTAATTTAAGAAAAATAAAAGAAGTTAATACATATTTTAATTTCTTTTTTTTTATATCATCAGGTGACGCATCTAATAAAGACATAATACCTTTCTCGATATATGAATCTATTCCTTGCATTATTGATTCCTCAGTCCGTTCTTTTGCTAATCCCAACGCACTTTTCAATAGCGGGACTTGCGTTCCTGAACTTGGCTCAAACAAATAGTCAAAATCATCAAAATTCATAAACCAATAAGGTATTTTCATCCCATCTTTATCAATATAGAATGAATTTACTATTGATTTTTCTGCGTATGGGTTATTCTCATCAAAGCCAAATGCTTTTTTGTATTCTCCATTTGTATCAAAAATGATAAAGTGGGCATTCTCAAGATTTTTTGTTCTTAATTCGTTCTCTCCGTTCTCATCCTTTTCCTGAACAGGAAAAGAAAATCGAAATAACGTTTGAATAATGGATGAAACCGTACAAGATTTCCCTGACCCAGTGTTTCCCAATATCGCAGCATGCTTTCCGAAAAATCTATCAGGGTTAATCTTTATCTTATAATCACTAAAAGCAGGTGATGTTCCAATGGGTAAAAAATAATCTTTTTCAAAGTCTATTGTATCTGAATCCTCTTTTGTGTCAAAAATTTTATCCAAGTCATCTTTAACAACATACCAAACAGGATTATCCAAAATAGGATAGTTATAAACACCTTGTAGGTATGTATTATTCCCTTGAATTGTGCCAATCATTGTAGCAACAAGATACCGCTTTGATTTTGGCAGAGTTATTGCTCCATGATTGCGCTCTATTTCTGTCTCATCTTGCACTTTCACTCTTGTAACAATTGCCACAATTCTATCAGAACCAACAGGAACTATTATGTAGGAATTAATTCGTGCAATTTCATATATGTCATTAAATCCGCTTTTAAATAGGCTCTTTAGATTATCATCTAATTCGACAAGAATCCTAAAGCTATCAACGGAAGTTATTTTTCCTATTCGTCGTGTATTCATTATAACTAATTTGTAAGGTCTTCTACTTTTTCATCTATGTTGCTATGAGTACTTTGACTAATACCGATTCCTTCATCTGTCTTTGACGGATAAAGTTTCTGCATAGTTTCTGCAATTTTTGCGTTGGTATCAAACTCAATTAAGTCAGGCATTACTTGTTCCACAAAGAATGGGAAGTCTCCTAATTGATTACCTTGCATGATAATTATACGAGGGTCATTTAGTTCCTTCAGTCTTTTTATTTCAGCACTTCCTTCAGTTCCTTTAAAATCAACAATTATCAAAGTAAAAGATGGAATTGTTAATGCCTGATAGATTAAATCATTTATATGTTCATCGCTAAATGAATAGCCAAAAGTAATCAGTACCGATTGAGTTTGAGCAATAGATATAGAAAATTGCCTAAATAACTCTGAATAGGGATAATCTAGGGTATATGATTTTTTAACAGTTGTTGGATATATCATCAAACTGTCGTATTGTTCATTTTTACGAATGAGTTCCATTGGTAATTCTTCTATCCCATATACACAATTTGCAGAAGGGTCTCTGTTTACCCATGTCAAAGAACCATGTATTTTGAAGTATCGTAAAACTTTTTCGATTCGCTGAACCTTTCCTTGCGTTGTAGAACCTGGAAAGAATATGTCATATTCAAAAGTTTCAGGCTTGAAATATCTGTTATGAAATCCTGAAAATCCATTAATATAATTAACACCCAATCGGTCGAAGGCATTATCAAAGGCTAAATCATAGTTTGTTGTAAATATATTCACTCTCTTTAAGTTAAGCGGCCGTTGAAGTACTTTCTTAGTAAAATATTCATGGTAATAATAGCGATTTTCTTTCAGGTGCTTTTTAGCTGTATCACTCAGTATGGACTTATTGATTGGTTGCGAATCTAAATCACATAGTCTAAATAATTCTCTCTTTATTATTGTTATTAAAGAACCAATGTGTTTATAATTTGTAGCATCAACAGAGTACCCTTGAA
>CALIMU010000089.1 GCA_938045355.1 uncultured Clostridium sp.
TGATTGGTTTTCTAATAATTCTTTATATAATTTTTTGTTTTTTTCAGACATATTTAATTCTTCAGGAAGAAGTTCATTTAATTCTTTTAAAATTTTTTCATCATTTTTATTTGAATTATTATTTTTCATTATAGTCACCTCCTTGAGAATTATATATTTCTTGGTATAATAAAGAATTTGATATAAGATCTTTATGATTACCTTGTGCAGTTATTTTACCATCTTCTAAAACAATTATATTATCACAATCTTTTACAGATGAGATTCTTTGTGAGATTATAATTTTAGTTATAGGATGTTCTGATAATGTTGAAATTGCATTTTGTATATTTTTTTCTGTTATTTTATCTACAGCACTTGTAGAGTCATCAAAGATTAAAATACCAGCTTTTTTAAGAAATGCTCTTGCAATTGTAAGTCTTTGTTTTTGACCACCTGAGAAGTTTTTACCATCTATTAAGACTTCATGATCAAGTTTATCTTTATATGATTCTATAAGTGGTAAGATCTCTGCTTTTCTTAAGGCTTCGTATATCTCTTCATCTGTTGCATTATTATTTCCCCATAACATATTTTCTCTTATAGTACCTGTAAATAATGTGTTTTTTTGTAGAACAAAAGATATATATGAGTTTAATGCATCTAATGTATAGTCTTTTATATTATGATTTCCAAGTAGTATTTCTCCAGATGTAACATCATAAAGTCTTGTTATAAGTGAGACAAGAGTTGTTTTACCGAGAACCTGTCATACCAACAATACCAAGAGATGATCCAAATGGAACTTTAAGTGAAATATTTTCTAAAGTACTATTTTTACTGTTTGAATAAGTATATGAAACATTTTTAAGTTCTAAGTCTAATTTTGAATCATTTGGAATATTATCAATTGCATTTTCTTTTTCAGTTATTTCAGAATATGTATTTAATAATTCTTTAATTCTTCCAAATGAAATGATTGCTGGGAATAATGTCATCATAATACCTGCAATTAAGAATAATCCTGTAAATATTTGAGATGTATATGAGATAAATGCAATAAGTGAACCATTTGATAATTTATCACTAAATACTAAATTACCACCAAAATACAATACACCAATTACTGCAGTATTTATTAGAATACCTATAATAGGTTGTAATATTGTCATAATATATACAACTTTAAGTTTAACATTTCTAAGAAGTTTGTTATCTCTCATAAATTTTGTTATTTCGTGTTCTTCTCTTGTATATGTTTTAACAGTTCTAATACCTCTAATATTTTCTTGGATAACACCATTTATACCATCAATTCTTTCTTGAGATTCTTTAAAAATAGGTGATGTTATTTTAAATAATACCATTATAATTATTATTAAAATTGGAATGATTATCAAAAATATTTTAGATAAATCACTACTTATTTGATATGACATAAAAATTGCAAATACAAACATTACAGGTGCTTGAAGCCCCATTCTAACTGTAAATACAATAGCATTACCAATAGAATCACTATCATTTGTTATTCTTGTAAGTATTGTAGGTGTTGAGAATTTATCTAAGTTTTTAAAAGAAAAATTTAATAATTTTTTAAATAGATCTTTTTGAATTAATGCAGTTATTCCATATCCTATTTGTGCTGCAACATATGTTGTTATAATAGAAAATATTATAGAAAATAATGAAAGTAATAATAGGTATAATCCATTTTGCATTATTTGATTTCTGTTATTTGTTGCAATACCATGATCAACTATATTTGAGATGATTTTAGGTGATGCAATAACTATAATT
>CALIMU010000090.1 GCA_938045355.1 uncultured Clostridium sp.
ACATATAGTATAAAAATATGTTTCTAAGACTATATGTATTTATTATATTATATTTGATTATGCAAATTGTGTGTGTTCTACTTCCCATTGTTTTAATCTTACTGGTATAAATAATGAATATATACCAATAGTTATTATTGTAAGTACCCACCAAATTATATATTTTCCAAATAATTCAAATGGATCTCCGGTAAATTCTAATTGTTTTCCTTCTATATATGTATGTTCTGTTTCCCATTTTTTAATCATACAAAACACAATAGTAAATCCGAAGACCTAATGTTATTGTTGTTATTATTGTCCCTATTATTATATATATTACATATTCAAATGTTGATCCTGTAAATTCTGATTTCATATTTTAACCTTTAACCTTTCTATATCTGTAACAATATATTTACATCCATTATATTTTTTATCATCATTTTTTTCAAGTGTATATATTACTCCATGAATATATTTATCTCCTTTTGTTTCTTCAACATACCTTTCTGGAAGTGTTGTTAAAAATCTTTTAAAAGCTATCTCTTTTTTCATACCAAGAACCCCATCAAGTGTTCCTGTCATTCCTAAATCTGTAATATATCCTGTACCTTTTTCTAAAATTGTTTCATCTGCTGTTTGTACATGTGTATGTGTTCCAAATACACAATTTATTTTACCATCAAAATATTTCGCAAATGCTATTTTTTCTGCAGTTGCTTCTCCATGAAAATCTGCTATTAATATATCACATCCTTTTAAACTTTCTAGAGCATTTTCTGTGATTATAAATGGATTTTCTGATAATATTCCCATAGATACTCTTCCGAAGAAGATTTATAACTCCAAACTTCAATCCATTTTTCTCATATACCCTATATCCTCTTCCTGGAACATTTTTAGGAAGGTTTGCAGGTCTTACTATTTTTTTATCTCCAATAAATTTAAATATTTCCATCTTAGCCCATGTATGATTTCCGAAGTGTCATAACATCAATATTTAGTTTTTTTAATCTATCATATGATTTCTTATTTACTCCGAAGTCCATCTGCACTATTTTCTATATTTACTACTGTAAAATCTGCACATTTTTCTTTTATTAATCTATCTAATCCATGTTCCAATACTTCTATTCCTGGGTTTCCTACAACATCTCCTATCGCAAGTATTCTTATTTTATCTTTCAATTAATTCTCCCTCTATTATTTTCTTTCTTTCAATTTACATATATCTCCGATGTCCTGGTAATATATATGTTTCCATATCAAAATTATCATAAATATATTCAATACTTTTTTCCATATCAAAATCACTTCCACCCAAAAAGTCTGTTCTTCCGATATCCTTCTTTAAAAATTGTATCTCCTACAAATAATATATCTGTTCCCATAATTTCTATACATATACTTCCTAATGAATGACCTGGTGTTAAATGAAATTTAAATATTATATCATCATTAATTTTAATTTCCTCTAAATGTTCAACCATTATGTCTACATCACATTCAAGTTCTTTTAATCTAAATAATCTCATCATTGTATATCTTTTATCATGAATATTTTCTCCATCTAATCTTGATATAACAATTGGTACATTTAATTTTTCTTTAGCATTATCAAGTCCTGCTATATGGTCTGGATGATTATGTGTTAAAAATATATATTTAATTTCTAT
>CALIMU010000091.1 GCA_938045355.1 uncultured Clostridium sp.
AAAATTATTGAAAAATATAAAAATAATGATATACTTATTTTAGTAATAAATTAAAAAAATAATCTAGTAAAACAAAATTGTTATGCTAGAGGAGAAAGGAAAGGGATCAAAAATGATCTTAAAAGTAGGTATAAACAAAAGGGGTATCAACGGAAATGTTGATACATATGTTTATGATGCAAAATATTCATTTTCAGATATTGAAAAAATGAAAAAGATTGCAAACAATTTTGTTCAAAATATTCCTTTAGAGTATCAGGAAATTGAAATCTACAACTATGACATTAATTCAATAGCGAAACTAGAGTTTATGGAAGTCGTGAAAGCTTTTATAAGCTCTAAAAGAGAGATTAAAGTATACCATATGGTATATGATAATGATACAGACGGATATATAAGACATAGAATAAAATAATGTATAAAATAATATCTAGTTAGATCTGTATAAAATTGATTGAATTAAAAAAATGCACTATTAATTTAAAAGATTAATAGTGTATTTTTATATCTTATACATATAGAAATATAGTTATAAAAAAAGAGTTGACATAAAATCTGAATTGAGTTATACTATTACAGTAACAAAAAAATAAAATTTATATGCGTTCCATGATTAAGGAACACAGAGGAGGAAATTATGAAAAAAACATTATTAGGATTATTATTATTGTCTACAGGAGTAATAGTTACTGCAGAAAATGTAGAAAGTAAAGTAAAATGGGAAGAACTTAAGGTTCAGACCATGAACTTTGATAAAGAAATAATTATAAAAGACGGTAGAATTTTAAGAAAAGGAAATTATGATAAAGGTAAGTTTATTGAAAAATCAAATGCTGAGATAATTTCTGAAGATAATGAAAAAATATGCACAAAAAAGAAATGTGTATATATAAATGAAAATAATATGCCTATTATCGAATTAGAAAATGGTAAAATAGAAGAAGGGAGTTGGTCATTTGGGCCAGCGAAATTAAAACTTGAAAGAGCAATGACAAATTATGACAAATAAAAAATATTTTTTTTAGTCAACCAATTTAATTGGTTGGCTTTTTATATATCTTTTTATTTTAGTATGTTATACTAAGTATATGGAAAATATAAGTATAGAAGGACAGATATATAATATATTCAAATGCAAATGGATTTAAAATAATGACTGTAAATAGTGAAGGAAAAATATATACAGTAAAAGGAGATTACTTCCAATGGTAAATGTTGGAGATTATGTAGATATAACAGGAAAATATGTAGAACATAAGGAATATGCGATGCAGATAGAGGTTATAACATATGAAAAGATAATACCAAAAGGAGAAGTACAAATGCTTGAATACTTGTAATCAGGAGTATTAAAAGGTGTTCGGAGAAAAAACAGCACAAAGGATAGTAGAAGCATTTCGGAAAAGATGCACTAGAGGTAATATATGAATCACCAGAAAAACTTGCAATGGTACAAGGTATAAGTAAGAATAAGGCAAATGAAATATCATAAGAATATAGGGAAAACAGAGAGTTTTTTAATATATTAGAATACTTAAAAAAGTATAATTTGAGTATAGAAAATGTAACACAAATATATAATGAATATGGTATAAATACTGTAGAGATAATTAAAAATAATCCTTATTAATTTAAAATATTAATAGTGTATTTTATATACCCTATACATGAGATACATAAGTTATAAAAAAGTTGACATAAATATAAAGTTGTGTTAATCTATAAATAGACAACATTGGAATACTAAAAAAATAAATAGTTTTTTAGGAGGATCAAAATGGACGAAAAGATTCGAGTAATAATAATCGCATATGTTATCGTACCGGCGATACTATGCACTATTTGTCTCATTTTTAATCATAAGGATTTTTAATCATAAGAAATAAAAAAAGAAATTCGGAAAAAGAAGAGTTTATTGAGATAGAGTAGAACTAAAATTAAGCTAACCAATTTTAAAGTTGGTTGGCTTTTTTTTTATATATCTTTTTATCTTAGTGTGTTATACTAAGTATATGGAAAATATAAGGATAGAAGGACAGATATATAATATAATATATTCAAATGCAAATGGATTTAAAATAATGACTGTAAGTAGTGAAGGTAAAATATATACAGTAAAAGGATTACTTCCAATGGTAAATGTTGGAGATTATGTAGATATAACTGGAAGGTATGTAGAACATAAAGAATATGGAATGCAAATAGAGGTTATAACATATGAGAAAGTAACACCAAAAGGAGAAGTACAAATACTTGAATATTTATCATCAGGAGTATTAAAAGGTGTTCGGAGAAAAAACAGCACAAAGGATAGTAGAAGCATTTCGGAAGAGATGCATTAGAAGTAATATATGAATCACCAGAAAAACTTGCAATGGTACAAGGGATAAGTAAGAATAAGGCAAAAGAAATATCACAAGAATACAGAGAAAAAAGAGAGTTTTTTAATATTTTAGAATATTTAAAAAAATATAATTTGAGTATAGAAAGTGTAACACAAATATATAATGAATACGGTATAAATACTGTTGAGATAATAAAGAATAACCCATATGTAATATTAGATATAGTTGGTAGAATTGGATTTTCAGAAATAGATAATATAGCAGTAGAAAATGGTATAGCTTTAAATAGTTTAGAAAGATTAGAAGCAAGTATAAAATATGCTATGAAACTTGCAGAACAAAATGGACATACATATGTAAATAAACAGAAATTGGTTGATTTTGTTGTAGGAATAACAGGTGCGGAAGAAGAATATGTATTACATGCAATAGATGAACTTTCTATGAAAAGATATTTAGATATAGAAGAAGAAAAGATATCATTAGAATCACTTTCAATTGCAGAACTTGAGATAGCAACAAAATTAGAAATATTAAAAAATGCGAAAATAAAAAAGATAAAAAATGTATTAGATAAGATAATAGAAATAGAATCAGAAGAAAATATAGCACTTACAACAGAACAAAGAACAGCAATAATATCAGCATTAGAAAATAATGTTACAATAATAACAGGTGGACCACGGAACAGGTAAGACAACAATAACAAAGTTTTTAGTAGAAATATATAATAGAGAAGAACTAAAAATAGAAATTGCAGCACCTACAGGAAAGGCAGCAAAAAGAATATCTGAAGTAACAGGACATACAGCAAGTACTGTACATAGATTACTAGAAATAGGAAAATATGAGGATAGTAGTATAGAAAAAATATTTTTAGATATAAAACCGATATATGCAGATATTGTAATAATAGATGAAGCATCAATGATGGATACATATCTAATTACATATATAGTAAGAGCAGTACAAAAAGGAACAAGACTTGTAATAATTGGTGATATAAACCAACTTCCATCTGTAGGACCACGGAAAAGTATTAGAAGATTTAATAGAATCAGAAATGTTAGAAGTTGTAAGACTAAATAAGATTTTTAGACAAGCAAGTAAAAGTAATATAATATTAAATGCACATAGAGTAAATGAAGGAAAAAAATTAGAAATAGTAGATGATGAAAATCATATAAAAGATTTAGAATTATATTATGTAAGTAATATGGAAATGATGAAAACAATATTATTTAAAAAACTTGAAGAAGAAATTAAAAAAAGTAGTATGAGAGAATTTTTCTTAAGTTCACAAATACTTACTCCAACTAAAAAAGGAATACTTGGAACAGAAAATTTAAATAAAGAAATTCAAGAAATATATAATACATATGAAAAACAAAAATTTAAAACTTTTCGGAAAAGTAGAAATAAGAGAAAAAGATAGAATAATGCAAATCAAGAATAATTATGATATGATATGGCAACAAAAAAACTTTGTAGGAACTCGGAGTATTTAATGGAGAAATGGGATGGGTAGAATATATATCACCAAAAGAAAAAACAGTACATATTCAGTTTGATGATGGAAAAGAATGTGATTATCTATTTAATGAATTAGAAGAAATAGTACATTCATATGCAATAACAATACATAAATCACAAGGAAGTGAGTTTGATACTGTTATAATGGTAATACCACCAGGAGTTCCCAAATTACTTACAAAAAACTTATTATATACAGGAATATCAAGAGCAAAGAAAAAGCTAATATTAATAGGTTATGAAATGACAATAAACAAAATGATAGCAACAGAAAGACAAGATAAAAGAAATACAAATTTAAAGATTAAATTAAGAGAGAAGATAGGAAAAAAATGAAGAAAAAATATGAAAAAAAAGAAGAAAGAAAAGATAGAAGAGACAAGAAAGTAGATAATACTTCTTTTAAAGGAAAAGAAAGAGAAAAAGGAAGTAGAATAAGAAAAGAAAAAAACTCAAATTATGAAGAAGAACAAGTAAGAAGTATAAGTGATAATATGTATGACTTTACAGGAGAAACTGAAAAACAAAGTTATATATATGGAAGAAATGCAGTAGCAGAATTATTGAAATCAGGACAAACTATAAACAAGGTGTGGATATCTAAAGAAGCAAGAGGAAATGATTTAGAAAAAATAATTTCAGAATTAAAAAAAGAAAAAATTGTATATATATTTGTAGATAAAGAAAAATTAGATACAATACAAGAAAACAATCAAGGAATAATTGCAAGTATAAATCCATTTGAATATGTAGAAATAGATGAAATATTAAAAGAAAAAGAAATAAGAAATGAAGACTCTTTTATACTAGTGCTTGATAAAATAGAAGATACACATAATTTAGGAGCAATTATAAGAGTGGCAGAAGCGGCAGGAGTACATGGAATAATAATACCAAAAAGAAATGCAGCAGGTGTAACACCACTTACAATAAAAACATCAGCAGGAGCAGTAAGTCATATAAAAATTGCAAGAGTAACAAATATTGTACAAACATTAAAAGAATTAAAAGAAAAAGGAATGTGGGTAGTAGGAACAGATTTAGAAACAGATAATATGTATACAAAAACAAATTTAACTGGAGATATGGCAGTAGTTATAGGAAATGAAGAAAAAGGTATAAGTAGGCTTGTAAAAGAGGAATGTGATATTTTAGTAAAAATACCAATGATTGGAAAAGTACAATCACTTAATGCATCAGTTTCTGCAGGGATTATAATATATGAAATAATAAGGCAAAGACTTGAAAAACTTGGATAAAATAGATATAATGTAAATGAATTTTAATAAATGAGGGAGAAAAAATGAAAAACATTAAAGAGAAAATTGCAAAAGCAAGTGAAAAAGGTGGAGGACTTTTAACAGAGTTCAAAGAATTTGCAATGAAGGGTAATGTCATTGATATGGCTGTCGGTGTTGTGATAGGTGGTGCATTTGGAAAAATTGTAACATCACTTGTAAATGATATTATAATGCCACTTGTATCTGTAATAACAGGAAATATTGATTTTTCTAACTTAAAATATGTGCATTCATATATGAATTCTGCAGGTGAAAAAGCAGAAATAGTTGTAAAATATGGTTCATTTATGAATACAATTATAGACTTTTTAATAGTAGCTTTTTGTATTTTCATGGTTATAAAAGTTATGAATTCTACAAAGAAAAAGTTTGAAAAGGAAGAAAAAGCAGAAGAAGTAAAAGTAGATGAAAATACTGAACTATTAAAAGAAATAAGAGATTTATTAAAAAATAATAAATAAAAAGGGGAGGAATAAAAAATGAAAAAAGATATAAGAAAAACAAATATTGTATGTACAATAGGACCAGCATCAGAATTTAGAATAAAAGAATTAATAGAAGCTGGAATGGGAGTTGCAAGAATAAACTTCTCACATGGTGGAAAAGAAGAACAACAAGAAAAAGTTGAAAGAATTAAAAAAATAAGAGAAGAAATGGGTGTTCCACTAGCAATAATGTTAGATACACAAGGGCCAGAAATAAGACTTGGAAGATTTTCAAAAGATATAGATGAAAAACAACATATAACAGAAGGTATGGAAATAATCTTAACAAATGATGATAGACTTGCAGATGGTAAGTATTTCTCAATATCATATAAACAATTATGGAAAGATGTTAAGCCAGGATCAACAATTTTAATAGATGATGGTGCATTAGTATTAAAAGTAGAAAAAATTGAAAATGAACAAATATTCTGTAAAGCAGTTAATAATGCAATATTAAAAGAAAGAAAAAGTATAAATGTTCCTGGAGCAATATTAAGACTTCCAGCATTAAAAGAAAAAGATATAAATGATTTATTATATGGTATAGAAGCAGGATTTGATTATATTGCAGCATCATTTATAAGAAATAAAAATGATATAAAAGCTATAAGAGACCTATTAAAAGAAAATGGTGGAGAAAGAATTAAGATAATTGCTAAAATAGAAAACCAAGAAGGTATCGAAAATATTGAAAGTATTATAGATGCAGCAGATGGTGTAATGGTAGCAAGAGGTGATTTAGCAGTAGAAATACCATATGAAGAAGCACCTTTCTATCAAAAACAAATGATCAAAGTAGCAAAAAGATTAGGAAAACCTGTAATCGTTGCAACACAAATGCTTGAAAGCATGAGTTCAAATCCAAACCCAACAAGAGCAGAAGTAAGTGATGTTGCAAATGCAGTATATGATGTAACAAGTGCAGTTATGTTATCAGGAGAAACAGCAGCAGGAAAATATCCAGTAGAATGTGTTAAAGCAATGAACAAAATAGCTAGAAATGCAGAACAACATATAAACTATGCTAAGAGATTAAGATTAGATGAAAGAGAATATGAAACTTTAGATGACAAGATTGCAGAAATAACAGTTAGTACAGCACATAAGATAGGTGCAGATGCAATTGTTACATATACAAAAACTGGTAGATCAGTAGAAAAATTAGCAGGATTTGGTGCAGTTAGTCCAATACTTGCTATAACAGATGATAAAAAAACATATAATCAATTATCATTAATATGGAATGTTACACCATTATTAGTAAAATCTAAAGAAACAATAACAAAGACAATTGAAGAAGGAATACATATCTTCAAAGAAAAAGGAATCATTGAAAATGGTGACTTACTATATTTAGCAGGTGGAAGAGAATATTTATCTGGTGTTAAAGAAAGTAAGAGAATAGGTGGAATTGTTATAGCATAATAGACTATAAAAGGAGATCGATATGGAAAATGAAGATATTAAAAAGATAATAGTAATTGCAATAATTGTATTAGCATTAGCAATATTAATTAAATTATTATTACCATTAGTAGTTATAATATTAGTTATTTTAGGAGTTATAATTATAGTTAAAACTTTGGAAAATGGAAATATAGAAAAGTCTGCAAAAGAAGTTATAGATTTTATCTGTAAATATTTTAAAGATATATTTATATTTGG
>CALIMU010000092.1 GCA_938045355.1 uncultured Clostridium sp.
TTATATATTATATAATAATTGTAATTGAGGTAAAAATGATATATTTAGTTAGACATGGGCAAACAGATTGGAATCTTGAAGGAAGATATCAAGGAAGAATAGATATTAAGTTAAATAGTAAAGGAAGAGAGCAAGCAAGAGAAATTAAAGAAAAGCTTAAAGAAATTAAGTTTGATAAAGTGTTTTCAAGTCCTTTAAAAAGAGCATTAGAAACAGCACAAATAATTACAGATGATGATATTGAAAGTGATGAAAGATTAATAGAAAGATGTAATGGAGAATTGGAAGGAAAGTTAAAATCTGAATGTGTAAATATGGTTGATTTTACAGACGAAAATGATTCAAAATTAGGAATAGAGCCTTTATCTAAGTTTAGAGGAAGAATAGAAAATTTCTTATCTGAAGTAGAGAAAAAATATAATGGTAAAAATATCTTGATAGTAACACATGCAGGAGTGAGTATATATGCTAAATGTTATTTTAAAGGAGAACCTAAAGATGCGAATTATAGTAGGTATAAGCTGAAAAATTGCGAAGTTTATACATATAATGTGTAATAAGTTAGATAAAAAATAGGTAATAAGAAAGGAGAAGTTACATGCAAAATTTTAAATTGATATCACATGCTTTAGTTAAGTTAAATGATAGATATTTATTAATTAAAAGAACAAAAATGAAAAGAGGAAAAGAAAATTCTTTACCAGAATATTGGGATATACCAGGAGGAATGGTAGAAGAAGGAGAAACACCTAGTGCTGCTGCTATTCGTGAAATAAAAGAAGAAGTAAATTTAGATATTGTAATTGGTCCAATATTACATGAAGATAGTAATTATGATGAATCTAAGGGGACTGTTTTTACCAGAATAGTTTATCAAGCAGAATTAAGAAATGGTCAAGATGAGAATAATATAATTTTACAAGAAGATGAACATTCTGAATATATATTAGTTAAAGATATTAGTAAAATAGATAAGGTAGTTGATTATTTATTTGATACTATTCAGCATGCTAATATTTATAATAGTGGATTAAAATCTTTAGGACTTATAAATAAATAGAGAAGCTATGATGGATATTTTTGCTGAATTAATAGAAAAATCATGTTATATATTATATAATAGAAAATGAAAAAATGTATATGGAGAAATATGAAAGTAGCAATAATAGGTGGAGGACCTGCTCGGAATAATGGCAGCAATATCGGCACTTAAGAACAATCATGAAGTTTGGTTATATGAAAAAAATCCTATTCTTTTAAAAAAATTACTTATAACAGGTAAAGGAAGATGTAATATAACAAATGATATGGATATCTTTAAGTTTATAGACATGATTGAAAGTAATAAAAAGTTTATGTATAAGGCATTTACAAGTTTTACTAATAGGGATATTGTAAGTCTTTTAAATAGAAATGGTTTAGAAACAAAAGTAGAAAGAGGACGGAAGAATATTTCCGGTTACTGATAAGTCAAAAGATGTAGCAGAAGCACTTATTTCAGAATTAAATAAGTATGGGAATAAGCTTAAGTTAAACTTAAAGACTACAGTAAAAGATATATCAGAAGAGGGAGGTAAAATATCTGTTTTAGATTCTAAAGGAGATACAAATATTTTTGATAAGTGTATAATTGCAACAGGAGGGAAGAGTTATCCTCTAACAGGAAGCACAGGAGACCGGATATGAGTTTTCTAAAAAACTTCGGACATAATGTTGTACCAATATTTGGAGGGCTTATCCCTTTTAATATTTATGATTCAGACAGTATAAAAGAGGTACAAGGATTAACACTTAAAAATGTAAATGTTAGTTTAATAATAGACAATGAAAAGGTATTAGAAGAATTTGGAGAGATATTATTTACACATTTTGGAATATCAGGACCTACAGTACTTAGAATATCAAGTAAGTTATATAATTTATTATCTAAAAAATACAAGATTAAGGGAGATGATTTAAAGAAGACAAGTAAGTTAAAAGATAAGTTAGATGAACTGTTTAAAGAAAGAAAAATAGTTATTTCAATAGACTTAAAACCTGGACTTGAACTTGAAAAAGTAAAAAGAAGAATTGAAAGAGATTTTGAAGAAAATATTAACAAGGAGATAAAAACGGTTATAAGGGGGCTGATGCCTGAAAGTTTTGGAGAAGTGTTCCTTCAAAAACTTGGTATAGATGAAACTAAAAAGATAAACAATATTACAAAAGAAGAAAGAAATATGATAATAAAAGGGTTAAAAGATTTTAGAATAGAACTATTATCATATAGGGATATAAAAGAGGCGATAATAACACACCGGAGGAATTGATACAAAAGAAATTAATCCAAAAACAATGGAAAGCAAGATTGTTAAAAATATATATTTTGCAGGAGAGATTATAGATGTAGATGCATTAACAGGAGGATTTAATCTTCAAATTGCATATTCTAGCCGGATATTTAGCGGGAATGTTAGAAGAATAAGAAATAAAATAAAGTTTAAAAGTATTAAAAGTTAAATTTTTTTAATTTTTAAATTAAAGTAAGGAAAAGAGGTAAATATGAAAAAGAAATATATAATGGGAAATTGGAAAATGAATATGCTTCCAGATGAAACAACAAAATATATGGAAGGTATAAACAGATTAACAAAAATGTTAAAAGGAAAAGAAGATGTAAGAAAAATAGTACTTTTTGTACCATCAGTAGATTACTATATTGCAAACTTAATGAAAGAAGAACAAATATATGTAGGACTTCAAAATATGTATTTTAAAGAAAAAGGAGCATATACAGGGGAAATATCATATAAGATGGTAAAAGCATTAAATGCAGAACATGTACTTGTAGGACATTCAGAAAGAAGAGAAATATTTAAAGAAGATGATAGTATAATAAATGAAAAAGTAAAAGCAGGATTAAATAATGGTATAAAAGTTGTATTATGTGTTGGAGAAAGTGAAAAAACATATAATGAAGGGAAAACAAAAGAATTTGTAGAAAATCAAATAGTAAAAGCTTTAGAAGGCATTTCAAAAGAAAATATATCAAATGAAGAAGATTTAATAATAGCATATGAACCAATCTGGGCAATAGGAACAGGTAAAGTTTGTAGTAGTGATGATGCAGATAATATGTGTAGAGTTATAAAAGATAAGGTAAAAGAAATATTAGATATAGATGTTCCAGTATTATATGGTGGAAGTGTAAATGAACAAAATTCAAATGAAATATTATTAAAAGAAAATATTGACGGAGTATTAGTAGGAGGAGCAAGTTTAGATCCAGAAAAATTTGCTAAGATAATATATTCAGGACATAAATTAGGAGAATAGTATAAAAATTAGATGAAAAAAAAAGAAACTGACAAAGCGATAGAAATAGCAAGTCAAATTCAAGAATTAATTTATTATATAATACCGGAAAAATGGAAGAATATAGAATTATATATAAGTATGCCAGATATAGGTATAAGAAAAGGGGAAATGTTTTTCTATTATTTACCAAATAGTATATTTAAAAGACAATATATAAATTGTTATGAAGTACCATATATGTTTAATATATCAGAAAAAGAATATTCAGATATAATGTCAAAATTATATAATAAGTTTATGATTTTAAAAGAAGAATTGAATAAAAATAATAGAAATGTAGAAGAGATCTATGTACATATTACTAAAGATAAATATGTAATGGAAATTGCAACAGATGATATTATTTTAAAAAAGAAAGATATAAGAAAAAATATGCTTATGTTATATTCATCATATGAAAATCATATAATATGGAGATACATAAATTTAAATATATTACCAGATGAAAAAAGAGATAAGGAAATAATTAGAAAATATTTA
>CALIMU010000093.1 GCA_938045355.1 uncultured Clostridium sp.
ATATTATATTGGTTTAAATCAAAAAAATAGCACCTATTTGGTGCTATTTTTCATATTAAAATTATTGTTATTAATATTATATTATCTAATTATTTCTTTCTTATATATTTCTTATATATTTTTTATCTTAAAATAATCACAATATTTTGTTATAGTACATCTTTCACATTCTGGCCTTCTTGCCTTACATGTATATCTACCATGCCAAACACATAAATGGTTTGCATCAAAATAATCTTCTTTATCAAGTTTTTTTAATAAGTCTTTTTCTATTTTTTCTGGAGTTTCTTCTTTTGAGATTCCAATCCTATTACAAATTCTTTTAGCATGTGTATCTATTGCTACACCTTGTGGATTGTGAAATGCTTCTAACATTATAACATTTGCAGATTTCCTACCTATTCCTGGAAGTTCCATAAGTTCTCCCATATTATCAGGTATATTTCCATCATATTCTTTTACTACTTTTTCTGCTAATTTTTTAATATTTTTAGCTTTTGTCTTATATAATCCACATGATGAAATATATTTTTCTATCTCTTCTACTGTTAGTTTATTCATTTCTTTTGCATTTGGTGCTATTTTAAATAATTCTTTTGTAACTATATTTACCCTAGCATCTGTACATTGTGCAGATAATAATACTGCTATTGCCATTTGAAAAGGATTAGAAAAATCCAGTGAGCATTCAGCTTCTGGATATGTTTCTTTCAATATTTTTATTATATTCTTAACATCTTTTTTAGATTTCATTATAATATTCCTTTTTTCTTTAAAGTTCTTATATATGATGTACTTACATTTAATTTTATGAAATCTCCTCCAGTTGTTTCAAATCTTACAGTTTTTATATTAGGTTTAACTGTTCTTTTTGCTCTCTTACTTACTTGTGAACGATTTATACTTATTCTACGTCCCATTGTTGTACCTTTTCCTGTTAATTCACATCTAGCCATTTTTTATGGTTCCTCCTTCCATCTAGTTTCTAATATGCTTTAATACGAAAATTATAACACAACACTATAATAAAATCAAATTTCATTATTTAGTTGGTATTATATCTAATTATTTTTCATATTTACTCTTATATATTATATTCTTTTTCTTTCCTTTTTCATCAAATGTATAGAACTGTCCATCTATTACTTGGTCTATAAACAGTTTACCATTTAAGTGATCTATTTCATGTTGTATTGCTTGTGCTAAAAGTCCTTCTGCTTTTATAGTTTTCTTTTCACCTTTTTTAGTATAATATTCAGCTTCTGTAAAATAATATCTTCTAACATTGCCGAAATATTTCTGGAAAACTTAAACATCCTTCACTTAATATTACTTCTTTTTCTAATTTAGTAATCTTTGGATTTATCATTTCAAGTTTTTGTCCATCTTCACCTGTATCAATTACTAAAATTCTTTTTAAAATACCTACTTGTGGTGCTGCAAGACCTACTCCATTATACTTATACATTGTTTCAAACATATCTGATACTATCTGTTCTATAGATTCATCAAATATTTCAACATCTCTCGATTTCTTGTATAATATCATATCACCATCATATCTCAAATTTCTTATAGCCATTTTAAATTCCTGTTTCTTCTATTATTTTTTTAAGTACATTTTTTGAATGTTTTAATTTTTCAACTTCTTCTGTTGAAAGTGGAGGACAAACATCTAGGATTGGTCCTTTTCTTCCTACAACATATGGTTTTGAATAATATACTTGTTCTTTTTCATCTAATGCTGATATTGTAAGTATTGAGTTTTCATCTCTTAAAATTGCTGCAACTATTCTTTTTACTGATAATGCTATTGCATAATTAGTATATCCTTTAGCTCTTATAATTTCATATGCTGCATTTTTTACTTTTTGATGTATTTTTTCTTCTAGTTCATGTGTGTCTAATTTTTCTCTTCTACAATATTCTGATATACTCATATTCCCTATATGTGCACTTGACCAAATTGGAAATTCTGTATCACCATGTTCCCCAATTATATATGCATGAACATTTCTTGCATCAATATCAAATTCTTCTGATAATGCATATCTTAATCTTGAACTATCTAAAACTGTACCACTTCCTATAACTCTATTTTTAGGGAATCCTGATAGCTTATATGTTATATATGTTAATATATCTACTGGATTTGCAACTACAAGTAATATTGCATTTGGTGAATATGCTGCAATTGGTGGAACTAAATTTTTAAATATTTCAACATTTCTTTTTACTAAATCTAATCTTGTTTCACCTGTTCTTTGATTAGCACCTGCTGTTATTATTATAATATCACTATCTTTAGTTGCTTCTGCATCACCTTCTATTAAATTAACTGGTTTAACAAATGCTGCTCCATGTGCTAAATCTAATATTTCTCCTTTTGCTTTTTCTCTATTTATATCTACTAATACTATTTCGGATGCGAGTCCTGAATCCATTAGTGCAAATACTGTTGCAGAACCTACAAATCCTGCTCCTATTACTGATATTTTATTTGTTTTTTTCATATTTATTCCTTTCTGTAATTGCCTTACTATTTATTATATAATTTAGAAATAATTTCTTTAAACTCTTTTTCTAGTTCTAATATTATTTCCTTATTTTCTTCTGTTCTTTCCATTAAAACTAAGCTTTTTTCAATCATTTTCATTCTTTCTTCTAATGTCCTATTTTCAAAGCTTTTAAGAACTATCATAGGGTCTTTCTCTTCTATGTTCATGTCTGATTTAAATATATTATCATCTCTTGATAATATTTCTGTTATTTTTTTTGATATTTCTTCATCTAACAATAATTTATCAATAAGTTTAACCTCATCTAAATCTATGTTTTGAATTATATTATCTATTGTCTTCCTATTTAACTCATCAGATATTACTGATAGTGAAATATTGTTTTTAAAATTTACCCTAGCACTTTTATTATATATTAATACTTTTATTAATATAAGCTCTTCAGTATATTTTTTTATTTTTTCTACTTTTTCTTTATCATTTTCTAAGTCTTTTTCTGTTTCTTTTTTCACATTTTCTAAAAAAGCTTCTGCTGAAATTCCATCTGTTTTAATATTTTTTTCTTTTTTCTCTATTTCTAAATATATTGATTCAACAGATATCCCATATTTTTTTGATATTTCTTTTATGTATATATCTCTTTCTGCAGAATTTCTTATTTTCAAAAGTAATTCTAAGACTTCTCCCATGAATTTTACCTTATCTGAAATATTTTCTAAATTATATTTCTTAGAAACATTTTCCAGTTTAAATTCAAATAATGATATACTATTTTTTACTTGTTTTAAAAAACTTTCTTTTTCAAATTTAATTATATATTCATCTGGATCTTTTGCTCCTTCATATTTTACAACTCTTACATCTGCCCCAAGTTTATCTAAAATATCTAATCCTCTTATTGTTGCTTCTTCTCCTGCCGCATCACTATCATATGCGATCTTAACATTCTTTGTATATCTTAATATAAGTCTTGCCTGTTTTTCTGTAAGTGCTGTCCCCATTGATGCAACTACATTTCTAATATCTCTTTGATGTAATGATATTGCATCCATATTTCCTTCTACAATAATCATTTCATTTCTTGAATAATTTTTTGCAATATCAAGTCCATATAAGTTATTTCCTTTAGAATACACTATATTTTCATTTGTATTTATATATTTTGCAACATCTAAATTATCATCTAATTTTCTACCTGTAAAACCTATAACTCTACCTTTTATGTCTTTTAATGTAAACATTAAACGATTTATAAATCTGTCTACTATAGAATTATTATCTCTCCTATATGCAAGTCCAACTGCAATTATATCCTCTTCTTTTATTCCATGTGAAACTAAATATTTAACAAGACCAATTTTACTATATCCTATTTTAAAATCAATAATCATTTGTTTATTTAATTTTCTTTTTTTAACATATTCTTGAGCTAGTTTATTTGTTTTATCATTTACATCTACGAGTGATTTCATGAAATAATTTGATGCCATTTCATTAATCTTATATGACATCTCTTTTTTCTTTTCTTGTTTTATATCATAATATGTATCTTGTACTTTAGGAAGTTCTATTCTTGCTCTTTCTGCAAGTATTTCAAGAGCTTCTCTAAAACTTATATTTTCTATATTTTGTAAAAACTGTATAACTGTTCCTCCATTATGACATCCAAAACAATGATATACTTGTTTTGTTTCAGATACTGCAAAAGATGGAGTCTTCTCTCTATGAAATGGACATAGTCCAAAATATGTAGTTCCTTTTCTTTTTAAAGTAACATATTGTCCTATTACATCTACTATATTATTTGAATCTTTTATCCTTTCAATTAGTTCATTAGAATAATTCATTAAACATTTCCTTTGCTCATTTTAGTATTTTCACATATATATAATATCACATTTTCCTTGTTTTTTATACCTTTTATTTTTACTACAAAAAAACTTAATACATTTTTTAAACCTATTACTCCTAAAAAAATGTATAATGGTACATATATAAATATATATCTCGATCTTGCTTCAAATAATATTTCAAATATAAACAGGCCTATGATACCTAATATAACAATACTAATTTTTGTAGATTTACCATCATTATATGAAAACATATTAAAAATTAATATCCCAATCCACAAACATTGCATTATTTGTGTATATATCATATTGTAATCTCCATTTTCATAATATATATTTTTTAAAAATTTACTTAATCCTTTATTTATTCCTTCTATATTATATTCTTTCCTTATATATACAAATGTTGCAACTCCTGAAAATGTTCCATCATTATAATTTGTTAAAATTTTTCTTGCTATTTGGTTAATTACTCCACCTAGCCCCATTTCAGTTATTCTTCTTCTTAATTCTTCAATATTTGCTTTTTCTCTATCTTTAAGTTTTTCATATTTACCTGAAAAATCTTCGTCCTTAATTGTAAATACACCTTTTGATTCTGTATTCCACCCCAGCATTGCATAATGTGTTATATTAAATCTTTTTTCCTTATCAACATTTATTCCCATACTATTATTTGCTTTTCTTATATGTGTATATATAATACATCCTGTAATTATTATTAATATACTTAAAATAATATAATATATTATCTCTTGCTTTATTCTTTCTTTTCTTACTCTTCTATTATTTTTACAATCTTTATTCTTATTCTTGTTTTTTATAACCATACATATTGAATAAGAGATATTTAATATCTTAATAATTACATATGCTATTGATATTATTATAATTTGTGGTTTTATATAATAACCTAAAATACTTAAATTTGTAAAAAGTAATATTAATATTATCTTACTTATACTACCCTTTTGTAATAATTTATCTTTTTCTTTATCATCTTTTATCTTATTTTTATCTTTATTTATATCTTCATTTTCTAATTTAAATATTATATATGTTAATATAAGACTTAAAAACATTCCTATTCCATCTGAATATGTAAGTACAATATGTGGAGATAATCCTACAATTAACATATATATTATCCATGTACATATACTATATATCATAT
>CALIMU010000094.1 GCA_938045355.1 uncultured Clostridium sp.
TAAAAAGGATAATAATAAAATTTTATAAAATATAAAAGTAATAAAAATTAAAAAGATATATTATATTACATGCTATTTTTGCGTGTAAATTGATTTTTGAAATTTAGATTACTTAGGATAGATATCTTAGGTAATTTTTAATATATGAACAAATATATAAAATAGAATAGTAAAGGAGATATTAGATGGGAAGTAGAAGAATAAAAGAACATGAAGAAACTAATATCACTAATGTAGGAACAAAAAGTATAGTAAGTGAAAAAGAAAAGAAAATAAAAAAGAAAAAGATTACTGTTAAGAACAATTCAGTAATAAAGAAAAACAATAATACAAATAATGTTAATGTTAAGAAAAATAATTCTAAGAAGAAGGTTAATTTAAGTACAAATAAAAATACAAATTCTAATGGAACAATTAAAATAATACCACTTGGTGGACTTGAAGAAATAGGGAAAAATATAACGGTATTTGAATATAATAATGAAGCAATAATTGTAGACTGTGGACTTGCATTTCCAGAAGATGATATGCTTGGAGTAGATATTGTTATTCCAGATTTTACATATATAGAAAAAAATATAGATAGAATAAAGGGACTTGTTATAACACATGGTCACGAAGATCATATAGGTTCAATACCATATTTACTTAAAAAGGTAAATGTGCCAATATATTCAACAGCCTTTACAATAGGACTTATAAATTCTAAACTTAAAGAACATAATTTAGATGCAAAAGCAGAACTAAATGTTGTAGAATTTGGTGATATAATTAAACTTGGTAAATTCTCAGTAGAGTTTATAGCATCAGCACACAGTATACCAGACTCAGCAATGCTTGCAATAAAAACAGATGTAGGAACAATTATACATACAGGTGACTTTAAGATAGAATATACACCAGTAGACGGTAAACATATGAACTTATCAAGACTTGGTGAACTTGGTAGAGAAGGAGTATTAGCATTATTATCAGACAGTACAAATGCAGAAAGAAAAGGATTTACAATGTCTGAAGCTTCTGTAGGTAAAGTATTTGATAAAATGTTTGAAAATTGTAAGAAAAGAATAATTGTTGCAACATTTGCATCAAATGTAAACAGGGTACAAGGACTTGTAAATTTAGCAAGAAAATATGGAAGAAAAGTTGCAGTATCAGGTAGATCAATGGAAAAAATGCTTGAAATTGCAAGAGAACTTGAATATATAGATGCACCAGATGAAATGTTTGTAGATTTAGATCTTATAAACACTATAGAAGATCATAGACTACTTATATTAACAACAGGAAGTCAAGGTGAACCTATGTCAGCACTTACAAGAATAGCAGTAGGACAACATAAAAAGATAAAATTACAACAAAATGATTTAGTAGTAATATCTGCAACACCAATACCAGGTAATGAACCAAGTGTATCAAAGGTTATAAACAGTATAATGAAAAGAGGAGTAGAAGTTGTATATTCATCTTTAGAACATATTCACGTATCAGGACATGCTTGTCAAGAAGAACAAAAATTATTATTAGAACTTGTAAAACCTAAATATTTCTTACCAGTACATGGTGAAATAAGACAATTATATGCACATAGAGCTACAGCAGTAGAAATGGGTATAGATAAGAAAAATATAATGATAATGGAAAATCGGTAAAGTACTAGAAATATCAGAAAAAGAAGCTAAATTTACTGGTAAAGTGGAAGCAGGTAAGACATTTGTAGATGGTCTTCGGAGTTGGTGATGTAGGAAACATTGTTTTAAGAGATAGACAAATGCTTTCACAAGATGGACTTATAATAGTAGTTCTTAACCTTTCACAAGAAACAGGAGGCCTTATATCAGATCCTGATATAATATCAAGAGGATTTGTATATGTAAGAGAAAATGAAGAATTACTTCAAACTTTAAAAGAATTAGTAAAAGTAGAAATTAATGATTTAGAAGAAAAAGAATGGTCAACAGTAAAAGCTATAGTTAAGAATAAATTACAAAAATATATATTCAAGAAAACTAAGAGAGATCCTATGATACTTCCAATAATAGTAGAAGTATAGTTGTTATGGATATAATTACAATCAATTATTTTATATAGCAAAAAAGTAGGAATATAATAATAAACTGAGGTGTATAATGGATGATAATGAAAAAAAATTAAGAAAAGAATTAGCAGATTTAATCTTTGATGGAATTGAGCTTAAAGATATATCATATTATGAAGAAAAATATCCTAAAAGAGAATTAAAACAAGGTGCATATGTAACAAGATTTGCACCTAGCCCTACAGGGTTTATGCATACAGGAGGGGTATATACAGCACTTGTAAGTAAGATGATGGCAAAAAGAACAGGTGGAATATTTTATTTAAGAATAGAAGACACAGATACTGAAAGAGGTATTGAAAATGGTATTGAAGAAATAGTGGAAACAATGCAAAACTATAATCTAATACCAGATGAAGGTGTAAGAATAAATAATGGTAAAACAGAAGAATTTGGAAAATATGGACCATATATTCAAAGCCAAAGAAAAGAAATATATATGGCATATGCAAAACATTTAATAGAAGAAGGAAAAGCATATCCATGTTTTTACACTAAAGAAGAATTAGAAGAAGTAAGAGAAAAACAAAGAGCATCAAAATTAAGAACAGGAATGTATGGACTTTGGTCAAAATATAGGGATATGCCAGCAGATCTTGCAATTGAAAAGATAAAAGAAGGTATACCTTATGTTTTAAGATTTAAATCTGAAGGAGACTATAATAAGAAGATAATAATTACAGATTTAGTTAAGGGAAAATTAGAACTTCCACAAGATGATCAAGATATAGTAATAATTAAAAAAGATGGACTTCCAACATATCATTTTGCACATGTTATAGATGATCATTTAATGGGGACAAATTTGGTTATAAGGACAGATGAATGGTTTCCATCTGTAGCACTACATGTAGGATTATTTTTAACACTTGGTTTTGATGTACCAAAATATGCACATCCAGCACCACTTCAAAAATTAGATAATGGTAATAGAAGAAAATTAAGTAAAAGAAAAGATCCAGAAGCAAAAGCATCATATTATTTAGAAGAAGGTGTACCAGTAGATGCAATAGAAGAATATTTCTTAAATGTAATGAACTCAAATTTTGAAATGTGGAGAAAACAAAATCCAGATAAAGATATTACAGAATTTGATTTTAAAATAGGTAAAATGGGAGTTGCAGGAGCGCTTTTTGATAGTATTAAATTATTAGATGTATCTAAAAATTATATATCAAGACTTACAACAGAAAAACTATATGAAGAAGTATTAAACTGGAGTAAGAAATATGATCAAAAAACATATGATATTATAACAAAGCAAAAAGAAAGAACATTAGAAGTATTTGGAATAGAAAGAGGTAATGTTAAAAAGCCTAGAAAAGATATATCAAAATACAATGAAATATATGATTTAAATATATATATGTATAATGACTTATTTGAAAAAATGGATAGAAAATACCAAACATTTGAAAATTTATCAGATGAAGAAAAGACAAGGATAATAGCTATTGTAGAAAGATATCTAGAACTATATGATGAAAATGCAGAAAAAGAACAATGGTTTAATACAATAAAAGAGCTTGCAGGAGAATTTCGGATATGCTAAAGAAGTAAAAGAATATAAGCAAAATCCTGAAAACTATTTTGGACATGTTGGAGATGTTGCAACAATAATACGTGTAATGGCTACAACAAGAACAAATACACCAGACCTATATATAATATTAAAAATATTAGGAAAAAAAGAAATAGAAAAAAGAGTTGAATATTTAAAAAAATATTTAAATAAGTAAAATGTATTTAATTTATAAGTACTATGAAAATGATTAAAAAATGTTTTGAATTGTTAAAATACATGGGATGATAATATAAAATTGATGGAAAACATAT
>CALIMU010000095.1 GCA_938045355.1 uncultured Clostridium sp.
ATTAGTTGTTCATCTTGGAACAAATGGAAAATTTACAGACAAGGACTTTGATTATGTTATGGAAATGGCAAATGGAAAAGATGTATTCTTTATGAATACTGCCCACAAGGATCCATGGGAACAGGAAGTAAATAGAAAGCTTAAGGAAAAAGTAGATCAATATCCAAATGCCTATCTAATAGACTGGTACTCTTACGCAAAAGGTAAAAATGAGTATTTTTACAAGGACAGAACTCATCTGAATGACAAAGGGCAAAGATATTACGCAGACTTTTTAACTAACGAAATTAAAAAACATTATCTTGGAGAAAATGACGAAGCAAAAACTCCAAAAGATAATTCTTCAAATACACAAGAGAAAATCATAAAAATGGACAAAATAATCGATTTAAGAAAACAATAATTTTTTATAAAACTACTTTAATTTCAAACTAAGAAAGTTAGGCTATATCATAAAACATAGTATTCTATGTAATTTGGCGGTTTGTTTTAAAGTAGTTTTTTTATTAAATTTTATATCTGAATACACTTGAACTTTTCAAAGTCAAGGTAATAAAATTAGACAATCTTCAAGTTTAAGTGAAAAAAGAAAGAGCAAATTACGTAATTAAATTATTAAACAAATATATTTTTGAAAGAAAGGAATTTTTTTATTTATGAAAAAGGAAAGAATACAGAGCCTTGACATATTAAGGACAATCGCACTTGTTCTTATCTGCGTTTATCACTGGTTTTCCTACAAGGGAACTTATATTGGAGTTGTTATATTTTTTGCATTAAGTGGGTATTTGATGACAGGCGGTCTACTTTCAAGAGATTTTTCAATATTCTCTGTAATTAACCGTAGGTTAAAAAAGGTTTATCCAAGCCTTTTAATCGTTATTCTAGTCTCAACTATCGCATTATATTTTATAAATAATGGGCTTGAAGATAAATATAAATATAGTGCATTATTTTCGATATTAGGATTAAATAATATTTATCAAATTTTTTCAAAAATGTCCTATTTTGATAACTTTGGAATTATTTTACCGCTTACTCATGTTTGGGCATTATCCTTCTTGACTCAAATGTATGTATTTTTTCCTATTTTAATTCAAGGATTGAAAAAACTTAAATTGAAAAATAATATAATTGGTATTGTTCTTTTGGTAATTGGGACAGCTTCAGGTTTAATGATGGCTTACGTATTTTATGTAACTTCAAATTCTCCAGAAGGAGCAGATTTTTCAAGAATATATTATGGAACCGACACTCGTGCATTTGCATTTTTTATTCCAGCTGGAATAGCTTGTTTTTATGTAAATAGGGAAATTAAAAATAGAATTGAGAAAAAAATTGTATTTATTTTAGGAATGCTTGGTTTAGCATCTCTTGCTTTCTTTTCTTTTGAAATAGATTACAGAAATGCCTATAACTATTACGGATTGATGTTTTTAGCCAGTATTTTAATTGGATTTACAATCTTGCTATTTTCAAAGCCAGAATTACAGAAATTCAGTCTTTCAAAACATCCAAAAATTTTTAATCCAATTATAAGATTAGGACAGCATCAGTATCAGTACTATTTATGGCAATACCCTATTATGATATTTACACGTGAATATTTTAAATGGGCAAAACTTTCAAATATACAGAAATTTTTCATTCAAGTTGTTATTTTAATTATAATTTCAGAGCTATGCTATATTCTGCTTGAAAAAAATAGCAAGAAATATGAGAAAGCTATAAATTATGCGAGCTATCCAGTTTTAGCCGCTATTCTTGCAATTTTAGTATATTCTCCAGTTTATGAAAATAAAGATCTAGAAGAAATGAAAGAAGTTCAAAAAGCTTTGGAAACTCCAGCTGCTGAAGAAAATAAAAAGGAAACTCCAGCAAATACTGCTCCCGTAGCAGCAACACAAAATTCCCAAAATGAAAAACTGACAATGGAAGAGCTGCTCGCAGCTTTGAATACACCTTCAAAAGGTATTGAAGCGGAATCTAAAATTCAAGATGAAATTTTGAAAAAATATCCAAACGATGAAAGGGAAATATTATTTATTGGAGATTCGGTACTTCATATGACAAAAATTGATTTGAAGAAAAAATATCCAAATGCCATTATAGAGACAAAAGTCGGTCGTCAATTTTACGAATTGCCAAATATGTTAAAAAATTATGCTCAAAATGGAAAATTGAAAAAAATAGTCGTTATTGCTCTTGGTACAAATGGTACAATTTTTGAAAAGGATATGAAATCTGTTTTACAAATGTTGCAAGGTCATGATGTTTACTTTATAAATACAGTTATGCCTGATCCTTGGCAAGATAGTGTTAATGCTGAAATAAAAAAAGTAAGTTCTGAAAACCCAAATATAAAAGTAATTGACTGGTATTCATATTCAAAAGGTAAACAAGAATATTTCTACAAGGATGGAACACATCCAAAGCCTCATGCAGCCAAAAGATATGTAAATCTTTTATATTCTGTTTTAAGTAAAGATATTATAAATTCTAATAAATCAAATTCAGGTAATTCAAATAATGGCAATTAATACTTAATAATACCTAAATTATATTTAAAAAATAAAAATTTTGAAATGATTTTAAAAAATCTTTTACAAGAAATATATAATAGTAAGATAAATATTAGTGTAGAATTAAATAGAAATGATATAGAAATACTAAGAGAAAAGAAACTTAAAGAAGAAGAACAATATGAAAATAATAAAAAGGAAATAAGCAGGAATTATATATTACAAAATGCTTTAAATAGGGAAAATATAGAAAAAGAAAAGGAACGAGAAGATAAATTACAAGAAAAAACAAATATTAGTAATAATATGAGTACTAATGCTGAAAATAATAAAAAACAAAATGTAGGAAAAAGTGATGGAAGTAGCAATGGGAGTATATCTTCTAATAATATAGAAAAAAAGACAGGAACTGATAAAGAAAAGAAACATATTTTTGGAAGAATGCCATATGGCAAAGAAGTACCAGTAGTTAAGGTTAAAGGTATACATGAAAATCTTGGAGATATAATAATAGTTGGAGAAATTATTGATAAGGAAATAAGAGAGATAAGAGAAGATTTAAGTCTTGCAAGTTATGCAGTATATGATGGAACTTCAACAATAATGGTTAAAAAGTTTTTAAAAAAAGCAGAAATAGAAGATGTAGAAAAAAGAATAAAAGAACATATGTCACAAAATGGACTTTTTAAGATATATGGAAAACCACGGATTTGATACATTTGCAAAAGAGATAACAATAACAGCACTTCGGAATGATAGAAGATGGAACAAAAGAAAAAAATCTTAAAAAAGATAATGCACCTGTAAAAAGAATAGAACTTAGAGCACATACAATGATGAGTCAATTAGACCGGAGTAATACCTGTTAAAGACTTATTTGAAAGAGCTAAAAATTATGGAATGAAAGCAGTTGCAGTAACAGATTTAGGAGTTGTACAGTCATTCCCAGATGCTATGAATGTATCACGGAAAAACAGAAGTAGAAGCAATATATGGTGTTGATGCATATCTTGCAATAGACAGTACATCTGCTATAAGTTTTTTAGATGAAAAAAGAAATATACAAAATGAATATTGTGTACTTGATATAGAAACAACAGGGCTTTCATTTAGAACAGATAAAATAACAGAATTTGGTATTATAAAAGTGAAAAATGGTGAGATTATAGACGAATTTGAATGTTTTGTAAATCCAGAAATGGATATACCAGAAGAAGTTGTAAAAATAACAAATATAACTAATGAAATGGTAAAAGATGCAGAAACAATAGATAAGATAATGCCAAAAGTTATGGAGTTTATAGGTGATTCTATTTTAGTTGCACATAATGCAGACTTCGATATCGGGTTTATAAGATATAATGCAGAACTTCTGCGGATATGAGTTTTCAAATATGTATATAGATACATTAAGACTTGCAAAACAAATATTTCCAGAACTTAATAGATTTAAACTTGGAAAAATTGCAGAATATTTAGGAATAGAAGTAATTGTAGCACATAGAGCATTAGATGATGTTAAAACACTTATACATGTATTTAATGAAATGCTTAAAAGGATTGAAAAAAAAAATATATCTACATGGAAAGAATTTGAAGAAAAATGGAAAGTTGATGAAGATGCATATAAAAAATATCCAATGTATAATGCAACAATACTTGTAACAAAACAAATAGGTATTAAAAACCTATATAAGCTTATATCATATTCACATGTAAATCATTACTATATGAAACCTAGAATATTAAAAAGTATATATGAAGAAAATTCAGAAGGCCTTATAATCGGTTCTCGGAAATAGTTCACGGTGAACTATATAGGGCGATTGAAAACCGGAAAAACAGATGAAGAGTTAGAAGAAATAGCAGAATCATATGACTTT
Source organism: uncultured Clostridium sp. (assembly GCA_938045355.1). Next base: position 4,406 of record CALIMU010000095.1, read on the forward strand.
TTAGAAGTACAACCACCTGAAAATGATGAATACAAGATAGAACTTCGGAATATTTAAATCAAGAGAAGATATAGAAAAGATTATAGAAAAAATAGTAGAAATAGGTAAAAAATTAAATAAAAAGGTTGTAGCAACAGGAGATGTTTTTGTACTTGATGAAAAAGACATGATATATAGGGAAATATTACATGTAGGGCAAAAGAAGAAAAATGCAAATATACAATCAAAAGCATATTTTAGAACAACAGATGAAATGCTTAAAGAGTTTAGATTCCTAGGAGAAGAAAAAGCAAAAGAAATAGTTGTAGATAATTCAAACTATATATATGGAATGATAGAAAAAGGTATAAGACCTATATCTAAAGATAAGGCAACACCATATATTGTAGGATGTGAAGATACAATTAGGAATATAACATATAGCAAGGCAGAAGAACTATATCGGAAATCCACTTCCAGATATTGTAGAAAAAAGACTTAAAAAAGAACTAGATTCTATCATTAATAATGGATTCTCTGTTATGTATATAATTGCACAAAAATTAGTACATAAGTCAAATGAAGATGGATATATTGTAGGTTCAAGAGGGTCTGTAGGTTCAAGCCTTGTTGCATATATGACAGGGATTACAGAAGTAAATTCACTTAAACCACATTACAGGTGTAAAAAGTGCAAATTTAGTGATTTTAGTGATTTTGGAGTATTAAACCGGATATGATCTTCCAGATAGAAAATGTCCAGTATGTGGAGAAGAACTTGTAAAAGATGGACTAGATATTCCTTTTGAAACATTCTTAGGGTTTACTGGGAATAAGGAACCAGATATAGATCTTAACTTTTCAGATGAATATCAGTCAACAGCACATAAATATACAGAAGAAATAATAGGTGGAGGAACAACATTTAAAGCAGGTACAATAGGTACAATTGCAGAAAAAACAGCATTCCGGATATGTTAAAGGATATTTTGATGATAAGGGTGAAAAAGTATCAAATTCAGAAATAGCAAGAATAGCTAAAGGCTGTACTGGTGTTAAAAGAACAACAGGACAACACCCTGGAGGAATTATAGTTGTACCAGAAGGAAGAGAAATATATGAATTTTGTCCTGTACAAAAACCAGCAGATAATTCAGATATTGATATAATTACAACACATTTTGATTATCACAAAATTGACCATAACCTATTAAAACTAGATATATTAGGACATTTAGATCCAACCATGATTAGACATCTTCAAGACATTACAGGGATAAATCCTACAAAGATAAGGCTTGATGATAAGGAAACAATGAGTATATTTAGTTCTACAGAAGTACTTGGAGTAAAACCAGAAGATATTGGTTCAAAGGTTGGTACATTTGGTGTTCCAGAATTTGGTACTAAATTTGTTCGTGATATGCTTGTAGATACAAAACCTAAGACATTTGAAGAACTTATACGTATTTCTGGACTTTCACATGGTACAGATGTTTGGTTAAATAATGCACAAGATCTTGTAAATAACAAAACAGCAACACTTAGTGAAGCAATTTGTACACGTGATGATATTATGATATATCTAATGAATAAGGGAGTTGAAGCAGAACTTGCATTTACTATAATGGAAAGTGTAAGAAAGGGAAAAGGATTAAAACCAGAATGGGAAGAAGCAATGAAAGAAAATAATGTTCCAGAATGGTATATTCTTTCATGTAAGAAAATAAAATATATGTTTCCTAAGGCCCATGCAGCGGCATATGTTACAAATGCTTTTAGAATAGCATGGTTTAAAGTACATAAACCTGCAGCATATTATACAGCATTTTTTAGTGTAAGAAGTGGTGGAGATTTTGATGCAACATATATGATTTATGGATTAGATAAACTAAAAAGAAAGATGGATGAGATAAAAGAACTTCCTAAACAAGGAGTAAAAGAAAAAGGAATATATTCACTTTGTGAAATAGTATATGAAATGAACAAAAGAGGAATAGAATTTTTACCAATTGACCTATACCAGTCAGATGCTAAAAAGTTTAAACTAATAGATGAAAACCACATATTACCACCTATAAGTTCAATACCAGGACTTCGGTGAAATTGCTGCAGAAAACATATTTAAAGCAGCTCAAGAGATAAAGAGAGAAAACCAAACATTCTTTACTAAAGAAGAGGTTAAGTTAAAATGCAAGATTGGTACATCTACAATTACATTATTAGATCAATTTGGACTTTTAGATGGTATACAAGAAACAGCACAGTCAAGTATATTTGATATGATGTAAGGAATAGAAGATAATGAATAAAAAAATGTTGACAAATTATGTAAATGATAATATAATATTATTGTAGTAAAAAATGATATTACTTGCACAAATGTGTGAGGAAGAAGGAGAGAGAAATGTTAACAAGAAAAAATTTTAAAGACGAATTTATTGATTTAATTGAAGAAGGTAAAAAACAGATAGATGATACGATACAAAAAGCAATAAATGAATATAGCGAAAATTATGTGGCACACTATGGTGTGCCTGCGTTAAAAGAATTCTTCGATCCAAAGTGGATCGAAAGAGAAAAAGAGATGATTAGATTTGTTAAAGAAAATTTTTGGGTTGAAGATGAGCAGCAATTTATAGACGAAGTGAAAGAAGAGTACGGTTTCTGCGAAGATTTCTTTAATTCAGATGTTCCAGAATATCTTGATGAAATTCTGGATAAACATTTTGCAGGGAAAAAAATAGAAGAAACAGGCTGGAATGGAAGAATTTTGTAACAAAAGAAACACTTAAATTATTAGTTTATCTAATAGTTTAGGTGTTTTTGTTATTTTAACTATTTGAATATGATATAATACTTTCAATATATATTGTTATGAAAGTAGGTAAAAATGATAAAACCAAAGAAATTTAAAAGAGGTGATAAAGTTGCAATTGTAAGTCTATCTAGTGGACTTGCAGGAGAAGAAATGTTTAGACATAGATATGAACTAGGAAAAAAGAGGTTAGAACAGTTAGGATTTAATGTAGTTACAATGAAAAATGCATTAAAGGGAATAGAATATTTGTATAATCATCCAGAAAAAAGAGCAGAAGATTTTATGGATGCTATATTAGATAAAGATATTAAAGGGATAATATGTAATATTGGTGGAGATGATACAATAAGATTATTACCATATATTGATTTTGAAGCTATAGCAAATAATCCTAAAGTATTTATGGGATATTCAGATACAACAATAAACCACTATATAATGCAAAAAGCAGGAGTTGTATCATATTATGGACCTGCTGTAATGACAGATTTTGCAGAAAATAATAATATGCATACATATACATTAAAATATATTAATAAAGTATTATTAGAAAATAGGGAAGATATAGTTATTAAATCAAGTGATAAGTGGACTAGTGAATATCTTGATTGGGCTATTGAAGAAAATGATAATATAGTAAGAAAAATGAATGAAGAAAAATATGGATATGAGATACTTCAAGGGAAACGGAATATTTACTGGAGAGCTTTTAGGTGGATGTGTTGATGTATTTCCTATGATGATAGGAACAAAGATTTGGCCTAAAAAAGAAGAATGGAAGAATAAGATATTATTTTTAGAAACAAGTGAAGATGAGATAAAACCATTATACCTACAATATATCTTAAGAAACTTAGTAGCACAGGGAATATTTGAAGAAATATCTCGGAATAATAGTACGGAAAGCCTAAAAATGAGACATATTATGAAGAGTATAAGGAGGTGTATAAGAAGATTGCATTTGAGGCAGGGAAGAAAGACTTACCAATACTATATAATGTAAACTTTGGACATACATCACCAATGGCAATATTACCTTTAGGATTAAAAGTAGAAGTTGATTTAGACAAAAAAGTGATAAGATTTTTAGAAAAGCCAATGGAAGATTAATTAGAATTAGAAAAGGATAGTGAAAATTATGATAGACTTACACACACATACAAATTACTCAGACGGAACATGGGATACAAAAAGATTATTAGAAGAAGCAGAAAAAACTAAGTTAGAAGTTTTAGCTATAACAGACCATGATACATTAGATACACATTTTGAGCTTGAAAAAGATGAAAATTCAAGAAATACATTTACAGGAAAGATTAAAACAGGTATAGAATTTAATACTGTATATGATGGTGTTCATTTTCATATGCTTGCATATGATTTTGATATCCATAAGTTACAACCATTTGTTCATAAATACTATAATTTAAGAAAGCTTGATCTAAAATTAGAGTTTGAAGAAATGATGAAAAGCATTAAGAAAAGTAATCTTAAAATAGATGAGATAATATATGATGAGAAAAAAGGATGGCCTATAGATATTATATATCCTGAAGTTACTAAATATGAAGAAAATAAGAAATATTTTAAAGATGCAGAATGGAATGATATTGATGTGTTTTTTAATTCATGTGTAACAAATAAGAATTTTCCAGTTGCTGTAAATTTTGAAATACACTATCCAAATGCTAAACTTGTAGCAGAAGAGGTTAGAAAAGCAGGTGGTAAAACATTTGTAGCACATGTATATAGGTATAATTTAGAAGATGAAATAGCATTTTTAGATGTGCTTAAAAATGATAAAATAATTGATGGTGTAGAAGTATATCATTCAAGTTTTACAGAAAAACAAAATGAAAAATTATTAGAATATTGTAATAAAAATAATTTACTAATATCTGGAGGAACAGATTGCCATCGGAGAAAAGAAAAAAGATAGGAAAATAGGAATAGGGTATGGCAATATGTGTATAGATAAAAATATACTAAAAGATTGGAATTAATTCTAAAATATGCTAATATAGTTATAGGTAAACTACATGGTATAGCGTATATTTAGTGAAAACTAATATATGAGGAAAGTCCGGGCTCCATAAGAGCAATGATACTGGATAACGTCCAGCGAGAGTAATCTTAGGGAAAGTGCAACAGAAAAAAACAGCTATTATATAGCAATGGTGAAAAAGTGAGGTAAGAGCTCACTAAGAGATATAGTGATATATCTTTTGTGTAAACCCTATCTGGAGCAACGCCTTGTAATTCGAGGGATTTATGCTCTTTAAATGTCCCTTGTACTGTGCGGCTAGAGGCTAGTAGTAATACTAGTTCGAGATAAATGACCATGCATGACAGAACCCGGCTTATTGTTTACCTAAGATATAAATTAATAGGGTAGATAGAGATGTATTATTACATCTCTATTTGCTATATATACAATATGTTGCAAAAACTATTTTAAGATTATATATTATAATTGAAAATATATAATTTTAAGGAGGTTTAAAATGAGTGATATAACAGTTAAATTTGAAGAAGGGAAATTCAATTTTAGGGTTGCAGTAATTGTTGAATACAATGAAAAAATATTAGTTCAAGAAGAAAGAGAGGACGAAAATTTTAGACTTCCAGGTCGGAAGAGTGCATTTAATGGAAAATACAAAAGATGCAATAATGAGAGAGATAGAAGAAGAATTAGGAATTAAGGTAGATAAAGATGATTTAAAGCTTGTTCAAATAGCAGAAAACTTTTTTGATTATTTGGATAATGGAAAGGTAAAAAATGTACATGAACTTTCATATATATATAATATTGTATTAGATGATAGTTATGATATTACTAAAGAAGAATCATTTACAGAACTTGAAAAAACACATGTAACTTTTGTATGGAAGACAAAAGAAGAAGTATTAAAAGAAGACTTTAAGCTTGTACCTAATATAGTTAAAAATGTAATAGGTAAGAGAGAATTACATTATGATATTATAGACGATAGAAAATATATTTGAAAAAAATAATAATTATTAAAAAGGAGCATATTATGAAAAATGAAGAAAAAGATAAAAGATATGTATATATAAGAGTGAGAGACATTTGTATAATTGGAGTAATAATTATTGTATTATCATTATTATGGAATTTTAGAGATAAAGTAGAAACATTGTTATTAAATAATCATAATGAGGATAAATATATTTCTATAAGCAGTTTGCCTTTTAATTCAAATGGAAAGATAAACTATTTAGATAAAGATGGTAAAGTTACAAAGGTTGTAAGTAAAGACCTGTACAGAGGTTATAGTTATATTGAACATAATAGAGATATGTATATAAACAATAGGGATAATAATATTTTAAAGATTGGAAAAGATGGTAGTATTAAAGATTTTGAAATAATAAAAAAGGAGGGACTTTCAAAAGATAATAGAGGAATATATGTAGATAGAATCTGTATAGATAATGATAAAATATATATGACACATAGTTTAGCAGATAAAACAGTTATATATGTAAAAGATATGACAGGAAAAGAAGAAGGAAAAAAACTTACAGAAATACCATATGATATTACAAATATGTGTATAATAAAAGATGAAATAATATTAACAGCAGATAAATTTAAAAAATCAGATATGATAATTCTAGATAAAAATACAGGTGAAATTAAAAAAGTAAATAAGTATGATGAAAATATTGAAACATATAATATGAGTAAAGATAATGAAAATAATATATATGTTGTAACATTAAAAAGAAGATTAAGTGATGAAGAAATGAAAAATTCTAAAGAAAAAAATGAAGAACTTTATGATAGTTATATAAGTAAGTTAAATATATATAATAATACTATTGAAGATATATTAGTAGATGGTAAAAAAGTTATGGGAAGCCTTATACGAGTAGAAGATAAAAATATGTATATATATGATGATAAAGAAGATAAGTTTAAAGTAATAAACTTAAAAGAAAACAAAGAAGTATTTAGTGAAAAAATAACTGGAAATATTAGAAGTACATATTTTAAAGATGATAAGTTATATATGAATATATGGGAAAATCATAAAACATATATGTATATATATGATGTTAAAACTAACAAGATAATAGAAAAGAAAGAGTTTAAAGTAGATGAAAATAGGGATAATATGATATTTCCTATAACTAAGTAAGTAAATTATATAATATGAATAAATCTTAAATTTAAAAGTGAAGTACAAGCTATAAGTT
>CALIMU010000096.1 GCA_938045355.1 uncultured Clostridium sp.
ATTATACATATAATATATATCATATAATCCATAAAATCATTTTTTATATTTTTTTGATACAAAGATAATACCTTTTTGTAAATATTTTGAAACATTACAACTATAAATAATGACTAAATTATTAGAATAATAATTATTTTTTACTATTATTCCAATAATTTAGCCTATTTTCTATTATTATTCTACTTCAGATATTCCTGGTATATATAATGGCTTATTATTATATACAGTATTTCCGATTAATAGTTCCAACTATTTTCAAATCTTTTAAAGAAATATATGTTACTAAATCACCATCATATTTCACATCAATAATATCTAATATATCTTTAGTTGCTTTAATATAATTTTCAGTTGTACCATTTCCTGTTATTGTTATACTATTATATGGTATTCCTCTTCCAAGTTTTGATTCTAAAACTCTTTTTCTATATTCTTCAACTTTTTCTTTAGTATCTTGTTTTTCAGAATTTGTTAAACTAACTTCAAAAAAATCATAAAATGCTTTTTGTATTTTAGCCATATCTGCCTTATATGTTCTATGTTTAACTTCTTTTACATTTATAATCGCAAGTGTACTTACTGTTCCTGCAAGAATTACCATAACAATAACTGTAACAACTAATGCCATCATTGTTATTCCACTTTTTAATTTTACTAACTTTTCCATATTTCCTCTTATTTACCTGTAGAACCAAATCCACCATTTCTCATATTTAGTATTTCTTCTTCATTATCAACACATAAATATTTTTGGAATATTCCTTGTCCTATTGCATCACCTTTTTTTATTGTTATTTCTTCATTTCCAATATTAAAAAATGCAAAAAATATTTCACCATCATTATTTTCATTTCCATAATAATCTTTGTCTATTATTCCTACTGCATTTGCAAGTATTATATGTTTTTTAGATGGATTAGAACTTCTATTATATATTTTTAAAACTTCATCATCTTCCATATATGCTTTTATACCTGTTGGAACAAGTGTTGGCTTTCCATATCCTGGTAAAATTGTTACATCTTTTGCAGCCTCAAAATCATAACCTGCAGAATATTTTGTTTTCCTTTTTGGAATATTTATTTCTTTTTCATCATATCCTTTTACTATTTCAAATCCTCTTTTTCTCATTTCCATATTCCTTTCTTTTCTTCTTTAGCCTTATTTTGAATAATTTCAAATGTTTTACTATATTTCACATCTGGTGCTATTTTAAGTACTTTAGCATAACCTTCTTCTAATAATTCTTGATTATACATTGTCCCATCTTCTAAATATACATATGACAATAATCTTCCGATATCTATCTGTTCCTGATACATCTTTTTGTATATATACATTTTTATCTTGTAATCTTGATTTTGTATAATCTGATGCTATTTTACCTTCTTTAGTATTCTTTTCTTTGTTTGGATGAACAGATTCTGGTGTATCTACCCCTACAAGTCTTACTGTATATTTTTCATTATTTAACATTACTTTAATTGTATCACCATCTACAACAGCAACTACATTTACTAAAATTTTCTTACCATTATCATAATCTTGTTTAGTAGTACCTATTTCTTCATTGTTTTTAATAGTATCATTACCATTATTTATATTTTCACTTTCTTTTTCTTTATCATTATTGTCTTTTTTTCCTTCTTCTATCTTAGGTACTACTTGCTCCATTCTTACAATTTCAAACTTATTATTTTTGAAATCTATACTAAGCTTATATCCTAATAATATTAAAATAATTAAGGCAATTATTAACACTAATGCTGTTATACCGAAGTATCTTCCAATATTTTTTTATTATATTATATCCTTTTTCAATATCATCTAAATTAACATTGTTTTTTCTTTTTGCCATATTCCCCTCTAATTTATTTAATAATTATTAATATGAATATACCTGTATATTACTAATTTTCCCTGTTGTATTAATTGTGCTATTTGTTCCATTATGTCTTACAACAACATTTGTTATAGTTATCTTATCTACTGTCGGATCAAAATTATCTACTTTTATAGTTTCACCAATATTTCCTTTCTTAGGTTTAACTGTATAATCATAAAATCTATCTCCAACCTTTATTCTTATATATGTAATTAATTCATTATAGCTAAGCAGTCCACTTGTATTTGTCATATTATTTGGAAGTACAACATTTACAAGCATTGATACACTTTGCAGTGTTCTATTACCTGTAACATTTCCGTACTGAAATTGTTGTATTAGGTGCTAAATTTAACTCTTCTGTCTTATATTCTAATGTTGAATTATATCCTGGTTCTATAAGTTTATACATTGCTTGTCTTTCATTTGCAAGTCCTACTGCAAATAAATTTTTCTGAAGTTTATTTAATGTTGCTGTTTTATTATGTTTTGGCATCGTAACAGATATATCTGCATAATTTTTGTGGTCATAATAATATTTTTTTGTCTTACTATCATATTCTCCATCACTTTCAAACCTAATAATCTTCTTACCTATAATCTTTCTATTACTATTTTTTGCTTCATTATTAGGATCTACATATTCCTCTGAATATAATGTATTATAATATGGGTTTATATTACCACTGTTTCCAACCTTTGTATCTTCTGTATTAAATACTTCTTTATCTACAAATGCAAGTGTATCATCTGTTATATTAAAATCATTATTTGTACTTGTTGCAATAACATAATTATTATAATTAATATTCCTATTTGCTCCGAAGTCCTTCTGCAAATACAACAAAAGAAATTCTTTCTATTATTTTTTCCCAATCAGGTTCTGTTATTCTAGGCATTTTAAACTCTGGATTATCTCCAAATTTTTGTCTATTGTAGTTTATTGCTGCCATTATAAGATTATATTGTATATTATTTTTTATAACCTTTCTTTTATGTTCATTAAATGTTGAATCACCTTCTAATACTTTGCCACCAAATATTTGTTTGTCTGTCTTATTTGATTCAAAATAATCTGGAAACTTTTTAACTATAGTTTCTGTAGCCTGATCTTCTATTATGTCATTTTCTTTTAAACTAGAAAAATTATCATATACCCATTTTGAAAATCTAACTGCTTTTAAATAATATTTAATTGCATTTATTTGTTGATCTGCATATGCTCTTTTTGACTTATAATCATTAAGCGCTACTAAATATCCTTCATCACCACCATTTGCTCCATTTGCATATGTACTCTTTTTAGGTTTTTGTGATTCTGGTACATCATCAGCATAATCATATACTATATCATTTAAATCTGTAGTATCTACTATTTTTTGTCTAACATTTTCTTGTGAACTTCTTCTTACTATTTGTTCATTTTGTACTTTTAAAACTATTTTTGTTCCTGGCACTTTTCTTGCTTCATCTATTAATTCATCTATTTGTTTATCTGTACCTGAATCTGCATTTAAATTTACAAATTTGCTTAAAATATTACTACTAGTAGCATTTGTTAATGTTGCAGTTGTATTTTTATCAAGTAAATATCCTGCCTTATTAAATGTCATATTATTTTTCTTACCATATATTGCTATATAGTTATCTATTGTATAATTAATAAAAATATAGTCAGATCCTGAACCATTAAGCTTATATCTACTTGAATAAGGTATATAATTTTTTAAAACATGTCTTGTTTTTGTTTTAGCCTTTTCTGCATCTGTTGTATATTTATTTCCTCCTTCTGGAGTTTCAAAAACTATTGGCTTATATGAATTTGTACCACTAAATTTTTGTGTACCACTTGTAGCACCTCTTTTAATTTGTGGTCCTGTTGATGTTTTTGTTTTATCAATATTGACATTTGTAACTTCAGTATTATTTTGATTTACTGTATAACTTTGTGCTTCTGGATCATCTATATGTATAGCATTTCCTTTACTATTATTTTCTGTTACAGGCTCATTTATTGGTGATGTTATATAATACCCATCATATAATGTAAAAACACTCAATGGGAAAAATGTATCTATATATTGTTTTGATACATTTGACATACCAAGTTTTGTACCTAAAGAGTCTTTAAACACATTTACAGATGCTTCTACAATACTTCTTAATACATCTGATACTTTTGAAAATTCTTCATTTGCTGTGTTTATCTCAAAAGATTTTATTGCATCTTGTGCAGCTCCTAAAACTTTTTTGTCATAATCCAATCGAGCGTTTATTATTTGTATTTGTGTAGATATAACAATAGAAACTACAAAAAATATTGGTAATATTATTAATACATATACTATTGTCATTCCTTGTAGTTTCATATTGTTCCCTTTCTATTATCTATTAATTTAAAGTTATTAAATATTATTAATTAATTTTATCTTGCACCTGTTGCAGTTACTACTGCAGATTCTTGTGCTGTTATTTCATTTACTTCATTATCTTGAGCAAAAACCATACTTCTAAAGCTTTGTGCTAAAGTCTTATTATTATTTTTAACTGTTGTTGAGAATGTATCACCTTTCTTTAAATTATATGATCCAGTTTCTTCTAATGATTTTGATATTTGTTCTGTATATACTGAATATTGTACATTTTCTCCTACAACATTACCATTTACCCATTGGCTTTTTTTACCAATATTTGCATCAACTTTTTTTACTTCCATTGCTACATTATATGTATTTCCTGTTGTATTTAGTGAACTTAAAAGTTTATTATATTGCTCTAATGTTACACTACCTGTTGTTGAAACCTCACTTACAAAGTCTGCAACTGCCTTTTTAGCTATTGTTTGAGCTATATCATTATTTCTTTCTGAAACCGCTAATAATGGGAATATAAATAATAATATCCCTGCAACTATTATTGCTATTATTGTCATTACTGTATCTTGCATAATCTTCTCCTTAAATATTAAATTTCTCTATATATTATTTCTATTTTATCAGTACCTTTTAGTCCTTCTACTAAATTATCACCGATATTCTTCTTCTGTATTTAACCTTACATCTCCTGATGCTTGGTATTTAACAACAGTTTCAATAAATTTTGTATTTTCTGGGAGTTTAGAAAACCATCCTCCTTTATTAGGATCTGTATAATCTACTTCTATTCCATTTATAGCTGACTTAAAGCCATTTATATACATTTCAACACGTTGTTTAGTAAACTCGTCTTTTTCTACTTTAAGACCTGCTGCTCTCCATGGTGCTGTAAACAAGTATAAGTCATCTCCACTTTTTCCAAATGTATTTTTTACTGCTTTTTCATATTCTGTAAGCTTATTTAATGCACTTGGAAGAAGACCTGATATTCTTGAAACTTCTCCTTCTAATCCTAAATCAAATACTTGTTTTAAATTTTTGTTTTTATCATATATTTTAACAGTAAAGTTTTCCTTATAATATCTATGTAACATTGGTATTATTGTACTTTTTGTTACTGTTCTATTATCAAACCTTTTTATAGCATCATCAATTTTATCCTCATTATCATCTGCATTAAGTGATACATTCTGAGTATATTTTGCCATTCCAATAGTTTCAAATATACTATTACTTGTATTTGATAATGTTGTAAATAAGTACATTGTTAAACTTACTGCTATAATAAACACCATAATTCCAAACAAAATATTCATAGCATCAGTTATATTTTGATCCATCTAAAATCTCCTATTTATTATAACTATACCTAATTATACCACCAAATCCGTACTTTGCATAGCAATCACACATCAAATTGGTGGCACTATAGATATATTTATTTAATTATCATTTATTAATTATTGTTTTGTTGAAGTTGAAGATCCTGCTACTCTTTCAATTATTATCTTGTTTATTAAACCATTTGCGTCTACTTCTGTTTCTACTTTATAAGTTGATGCTGATAATATAGCTCTTGCAGCTGAATTTACATCATTTGCAGTATATCCATTACTTTCTCCTGATAATTTACCTGCATTTTGTATTCCTTTTAATTCTATTTTAGGTTTTCTTGGATTTTCTTTGTCATCATTTCCATATTTACCTGCATTTATTGCAAGTTTGTTTAATAATTGTTTAACTTGTGATCCTGATTGTCTATCACCTTCATATGATTTGAATTGTGAATTGTGAACATTTATTTCTTCTGTAGACATTTGTCCAGCACTTTTTTGAATTTGATCTTGTGCTTGGTTATATATATACATACCCATTCCTATAATTAATATTGATAATAATATAGCTCCTGCTATAATTAATGCTTTTGAAGCATTTTCCATAAATTCCTCCTTTTTTTCCAAAAATATATTATATATTAATAAATTATATATTCAAAAAGGTGA
>CALIMU010000097.1 GCA_938045355.1 uncultured Clostridium sp.
GCCGCCTTCCTGGCCCGGGCCATCGCCGACGCCGAGCGGCCGCTGGGCGACCGGGTTGATTTTTTTAATTTTAAAGTTTGTCTTGAATTCCTTCCTTCGAGATTTGCTTCCTTTATATTAAATCTTATTATAACCTCTGTTCCTTTTCCAAGTTCACTTGATATATCTATTTTTCCATTATTTTTATCTAAAATTTCTTTTACTATTGAAAGACCGTAAACCTGTTCCTCCACTTTGTCTAACTCTTGAACTATCTACTCTATAAAATCTTTCAAATATCTTATTTAAATCTTCTTCTTTTATTCCTATTCCAGTATCTTTTATCTTAACATATACATCATTATATAAGTAACCAATATATACATCAATATTTCCGATTTTCCCCTGTATATTTTATAGCATTTGTTATTATATTTATAATAACTCTTTCTATACCAAATTTATCGCCATATATTTCTGGTATTTCTGCTGTAACATAACATTTAAATTTAATATTTTTTTCTTTTCCAATATGTTCAAACTTTTCGACAAGTTCTTTTACAATATCTACTAAATTAAAATATTCCTTATTTCTAAGTTCAATATTATTATCATATTTTGAAAGCATAAGTAAGTCTTTAACTAGCTCTGCCATTCTACTAGCTTCTTTATGTATTTTATTTACAAAATACATTGTTTGTTCATTATCAGTATTTTCTTTTTTTTCTGTATTTTGATTATTTTCTTCTATTATTGTTTCTGAATATCCAAGTATTGATGTAATTGGTGTTTTTAATTCATGTGATACATCTGCAACAAACCTTTTTCTCATTTTATCAAGTTCTACTGTCTCTGTTATTTCTGTAAATAACATTACAATACCATATGCTTTTTCATCTTCTGTTTTAAGTGGTGCAAAAAACACCTTATATACCCTATTATCTAAAATAATTTCTTTATCTTGTGATGTCATTTTTTGCATATATATTATTTTTTCAAGATTTTGTGTTATTCCTATTTTTTCACAAACTGTTTTAAATGTATCTTTTTCTTTAATTTTTATATTTTCTTTAGCAGCTTTATTTATATGACTAATTCTTCCTTTAATATCAAAAGAGATTACTCCATCTTTCATATGTAAAAGTATTGTTTCTATTTCCCCTTTTTGTCTTGTAGTCTCTTCTAATCTTTCTTTTAAATTATTATCCATTTCTACTATCATTGAAACAAGTTCATCTACTTGATCTTTTTCTACATCTGCTTTTAAATATTTTTTTTCTAAGCTTTCCCCTCTTATAATCATTTCAGCATTTTTTACAAGTTCCATTGTTGGGGCTAATATACATTTTTCTAATATTTTACTTATTCCAATTGATGCAATAATAAGTATTACTGTTATAATTGTAAATGTTACTGTCATTCCTTCTCGATTTTGATTAACGAGGTTATTTATCTCTCCTATTTGTGAAAATGTTAGACTTCTTGTTTTTTCAACACTTTCTAAAAACATATTACTTTGATGATTTAATAATAACCATGTTGTTATAAGTGCCATACTTATTAATATTAATATTGTGACTACTATTATTATTTGTACTTTTTTTAACATATTATGCCTTTATTCTTCAGTTAAATCTTCTGAATTATTGTCTTTTTTATGTCCATCTTTAAGATAATATCCGAACACCTCTTTTTGTAATTAAAAATTCTGGATTACCTTTTCTTTTTTCAATCTTTTCTCTTAATCTTGCCATTGTAACATCAATTGTTCTTATTTCTCCAACATATTCTCCATATCCCCAAACTTTTTTAAGAAGATCTTCTCTTGTTACAACATTTCCAGGTTGTACAGCCAAAAATTTCAACACATCAAATTCTTTCTTAGTAAGTTCAATTTTTTCATTTCTAATCATAACTTCTCTTCTTTTTGAGTCTATTCTCAAATCTCCAAGTTCAATCATTTGATATTCTTCTTCTTGAAAAGCTTTTTTAGTATTTTCTGTTTTTCTTAAATGTGCTTTAACTCTTGCTATAACTTCTCTTACTTGAAATGGTTTTGTAATATAATCATCTGCACCTATTTCTAGTCCAATTATTTTATCTGTTTCATCACCTTTAGCTGATATCATAAGAATTGGAATTTCTTTCATATTAAGCTTATATCTTATTTCTTTACATACTGCTACTCCATCTTTTTTAGGAAGCATTATATCTAATAATATTAAATTTGGTCTATGTTCTGTACACATTCTTATAGCTTCTTCTCCGTCTGCTGCTTCAAATACTTCAAATTTTTCTCTTTCCAAATTATATTTTAATATTTCTCTTATCGATTCTTCGTCATCTACTATTAAAACTGTTGTTTTAACTTTTAAATCCATTAAAATGGCCTCCTTTAATTATAGTAAATATATATTTAATTTTCTTCTCTTCTTTTGTACAGACTTTAATGTCTTCTATCTACGAAAAATGCACTTCCTTTCATTTGTTTTGCTTTTTTCTTTGCAAAAGCTCCCATTTCACCTATTTCTAGAATATTTTTAATTTTATATGGATCTATCTCTATTGCTCCAATACTTAATGTTGTAAGTGGATATTTTTCTATTTCTCCGAAGTCTATTTGGAACTTCAAAATATCCTAAATCTAATTCTTTTTTTTCAAAATAGTCTACCACTGTTTCATCAAATTCTTTTAAAATCTGTTCACATATCTCATTATATCTAACTGGACTTATTATTACTATAAAATCATCTCCACCTATATGACCTACAAATGGATTTTCTATCTTACTATTTCCGAAGTATATTTTTACTTATAATTCTTGCTGTAAATTTTATGATTTCATCACCTTTAGAAAAACCATATACATCATTAAATGCTTTAAAATTATCTAAATCTAAATATAGCATTCCGAAATTTTTCTTTTTTTAATATTCTCTTTTTTATTTCTGCTTGTATTTGTACATTTCCGTGGAAGTCCAGTAAGTGGACTTATTCTTCTATTTACTTGTAAAAGTTCTAAAAAATTCTTTATTAAATAATATACATATTCACTTTCAAATGGTCTTCTTATATAATATTGAACCATTTCTTTCATAACATCTATTGCATGTCTTTTACTAGAATTTGAAGATACAACTATTATTGGTGTAATAGAATTATTATCATCATTTCTAATTTGTTTTACCATATCATAAATATTAATTTCTAACTTATCTTCATTAATTATAATTAAATTTGGTATCATATCCAAAACGTCTTCTAATTGTTTTGTATTTTTTAATGTTAATTTTATCTTTTCTTGTTTTTCCATAAAAGCTTTTCTAATATCTACTATTAGGTCTGCTCCATTATCATCTATTACACATATTTCTTGTATCATTTTTTATCCTTTTTCTTTTTTCTTTAGTTTGGTGTTATTGTTTGTCCTGTACCTGTTGATGGATTTGGATTATTTGTTACTGGTGGGTTTGCCCCATTACTTGTTGTATTTCCATTTCCAGTATTTCCACTATTTACTGGTGGATTTTGTGCAGGATTTCCAGTATTTGATCCTCCTGGATTTATAGTTGATTGTTCTTTCTTTCTTGTAACTGTTCCCCTCATTACTTGTGTTGAGATTCCTTCCACAGATGTTGCTTTTATTTCAATTGTATTTTCTCCCATATTAAGTTCTTGACTTATTGTCCATTTCTTATTATCTGTATCACCATCTCTATGTTCTTTAACATATACTTTTGAATTTATAGCATATTCAACTTTCTTTATTCCTACATCATGTGTTACATATATTAATATATTTTTTTCATCTGCTGTTTGTTCTGCACGTATTTCTGGCGCTTTTACTCCATTAAAATCTTTTTGTTCTTTTTGTTCATTTCCTGCTGCATCAATTGCTGTAACTTTTAATAATGCTTGTCCTTGTTTTGGAGTAATATTTACTTTTATTTCTTTTTTATTTTGGGAATTTTTTTCTAGATTTGTTGTTTTTACTTCTTCTCCTTCCCAATTATATTGAAGTGTTGCCATTTGTGTATCATCTGTAGCAGTTATCTCAATATTGCCATTTTTTACTTCTATAGATATTTGTGGTTTTGTAATATCTTTTCCATTTTCATTAGTAAATTCTTTAACAATATTTTCTTTTGTACTTCTTACATCTTCTACTGAAACTCTTAAAGTATTTTTACCTTTTGGTATTTCTATTCCTTTTTCTTCTATGCTATTTCTACCTTCACCTTGTATTACTTTTTCTGTAGAAATATCTTCATTCCATGAATATGCAACTTTTTGTATTTGATTTATTGCTTCAACTTTTATATCTACTTTAGTTTCATCTTGTTGAGTAACATTTATAACTATTTGTTTTTGTTCAGCAATTTGTTTTGCCTTTTGCTCATTATTCCTATTTATAGTTATAAGTGAATATGCTCCTATTCCTATTGCAAGTATTATAAGTACAAATGCAAAAACTTTTATGGCAATCTTTGATTTTTTACTTGATTTATTTCCATCATTTATCCCAGACATTTTTTTCATATCATAATCTTTATAATTATTATATGTTGGGCTTTCAATCCTATTTGCACCAATATTTCTATTAACATTGTTCATATTAACATCAGAATTCTTTGAAACTTCAGCTTCTTTATTCCCTATATTATTATTTGGAGTAAATCCATTATTTGTTCCATTTATGTCATTATTTGCATTAATGTTAATTTTATCTTCAATATTATTATTTTTAATACTACTTTTCTTTAATTTATCATCTTCAAAATCTAATATCTGATTCATGTAATTCTCCTTACATATTGTTACAAAAAGTATACCATATGAGAAATCTCAAGTAAACAAATTTAATAAATATATTTCAAAAAGCTTACATTAAAATTTTAATTATAT
>CALIMU010000098.1 GCA_938045355.1 uncultured Clostridium sp.
AATTTAATTAATTTATCCACTTCTTTTTCATATTTAAATTTCATTTTACTTATTCTCCTTTATTACTTCGTATTTTTTTAGATTTCGATTGAATATTTCTAATCCTTTTTCCTCATATTTTCCTAATTGTATATCTATTGCCTTTTCTCTGGTTACCTTATTCGTTTCTTCTTTGAAAGAAATCATTTTTTAACATCTTCAGTCTTCTCACTCAAAATCCTTGTTTGTAAAATCATGTCTTTTTAATTCCCGTTTTGCCGATTCTCTTAATTCTTCAGTTTCATTTAAATTATTAGCCAAAAGTTCCAATTTTTCTTTTGATTTAGGAGTATTTATTTTCCCTAGTGCATGAATACATTTTCTAGCCATTGCAAGTCCTCCTTCATATCCTTCAAATTGATGTGCCAACGCTAAATAATATACCCATTCTATTGTTTTTGGTGATGCTATATCTTCAAATGCACCTGCTATATTTTCATGATCACCATGCCAATTTCCTGTTATAATTTCCTCTATACTGTCCTTAATTTCATCAAAATCTATTTTTGATGAAAAAACTAAACAAAAAACTAAATGAGAGTAATACATCATCATATCTCCATTTTTCAAAGTACAAGCTTCTTTTAATTTTTCTTTTGCAATATTAGGAACTTCTCTTCTATACCTAATTTTTTCCAATTTAAATTTTTCTAAAAATTCATCATCAGATATTTTCCAATATTCTTCTGTAAGTAACCTCTTATATCCTGGAAGTTTTTTTGTATCTATTGTAGATATTATATCTTCCATATCTCTTTTAAATATCTTCATATCAAATATTCTTGTTCTTACATACATTTCTATAAACTTAAAAAAACGATATTCTGACTTAAAATTATAATAATAATTGCTATCAAATTCTTTTATATAGAATTGTTTATTATCTGAAAGTACCCTTGATGATACAAGTATCTTTCTATATTCTTCATTATTTTGTATCCCTTCAAACTTATATTTTATAATCTTCCCTGCTTTTATTTCAAAAGATACTGCTATAGTAAATATTAGCATTGTCTGAAGTACTCTAAAACTTGTATCAGGATATGCCATATTTACTGTATTATATATTTTTTCAAAGTCATTAAGTGCATGTTTTAAGATTCTTAAATTCCTTGTTCCACTTTTCATAAATGTATTTGTAATAATACCTGTATTTCCTCTTAAAAAACGTATAAGATCTTTATTATTTTCATATCTTAACAATATCCCATTTATAATATAGTTAAACTGTGGTGCATATTCAAATGTTTCTCCAATAAGCTTTTCTTTTATTCTTTCATAATCATTTACCTTATCAAATACCATTTCAGTTTTATCTTTAATCTTTTCTACTAAAGGTTTTTCATCTTTTTTAGTTTCTAATAATTCACCTTGTTTATCTAATATATATGTAGAGATAAATGTTTTCATTTCTAAATTTGTATTTTTTAATTTAGTTGCAAGTTCTTTTTCATTACAGATTATTATTGTTTTTATATAATCATGTTCTACAAACTTGTTTATATATCCGAAGTATATCTATAACATCTACATTTGCTCTTTCTAAATCATCAAAACAAAGAACCTTATCATCTGTACTAAAAAAACTACCATAATCTATTTTGTCTCCACCTTGTTTAAGGCCAAATATACTTGCCATGTCCATACTTGTTTTAGCATATTCTGGTATTTTAGTAACATCATTTTCTCTCATAAACTTTTTTAATGATTTATCCATAAGTTGTGTTGTTTCCAAAAATATCTTTTTAGATATTTCTTCTAAATCTGATATACCATATAGTGACATATATATTGTTGTATATTTTTTTCCATTTAATGTTAAGCTTTCTATTCTTTCCTTAACCTTATTATTCCAAAAATGTGTTTTTCCGGCTTCCCCATTCACCATTTATCATTATTGCATAATCTGTATAATCTGCTCTTACATAATCTAATATACTTTCAATTAGTTCTTCCATATCTTTCCTTTTTATTATCTCTTCTTTTGTCTTATTATAATCCAAGCATTAATCCTGGATATCCTTTAAATATTTGCTTGCCTACTCTTATATTAAGTTCTTCTACAATTTTCATTATATATTCAAAAGCTTTTTCTTCATCTTCATATATATTTGTTTTAAATTCTAACTCTACAAAACTTCCGAAGATTTTCTACAGTATCTATAGATATTATTATATCTTTGTACAAATATGATGTTCTATTTTTTTCTACAACTACAAGCCTTCTTACTTTTAAAACATCAAAAATCTCTTTTATAGCTTCTATATCATCAACATTTGTTTCAACTTCTCTACATTTAAATTTAGCATTTTCTCCATCTTCTTTTGCCCAATTCTTATATGTAATACTATATTTTCCTTTTTCTTCTCTTGTCCTTAACCATTCTGAAACAGGTCTTTTATCTAAAAAATTTCTATCATTTGGTGTAAAATATGTATCTTTTTGTATTTCATCTTTTTCCACCAGTTTAGCATTATTATCTTTCTCTAATTCTTGTAACCTTTTGAGTAATTCTTTACTATTTAACAATTCAAATTTTGCTTCTATCTCTATTCTTTTTTTCATAATTAATTTTCTTCTTCATCAATTACCATTATATGTAATTCTTTTAATTGTTCTTCAGATATTTTTGATGGTGCATTTACCATTAAATCTCTTGCCTTTTTATTTTTAGGAAATGCTATTACTTCTCTTATACTTGTTTCTCCTGATAAAAGCATAACAAGTCTATCAAGTCCTGGTGCCGCTCCTGCATGTGGCATTGCTCCATATTCAAATGCTGTATATAATGCCTTAAATTTTTCTTGCAATTCTTCTTTACTATATCCTGCTATTTTAAATACTTTTTCCATCATTTCTATATCATAATTTCTAACTGCCCCAGATGTAACCTCAAATCCATTACATACTGCATCATATTGGTATGCTTTTATAGTTAGCGGATCTACCTTATCTATATCTTCTTTTGATATTTGTGGCATTGAGAATGGATTATGTGCAAAATCTATTTTACCTTCATCATTTAATTCATACATTGGGAAATCTACTATAAAGCAGAATCTGAATGTATCTTTTTCTATTATATCTAGTTCTTGTCCAAGTTTTATTCTTGTTATACCTGCTATTTTTTCTGCTTTATCTTTTACACTATTTGTGATGATAAATACAGAATGATTATTATTATCAAATTCTAATAATCTCTCTTTTGCAATATAATCCTTACTTCCTACTATTTCTTTAACATTTTCATTTTTTTCTAATATACTATTTTTTAAGTCTTCTGTTACAAACTTAGATATACCTCCAGAGATTTCACCATTTTGTACTTTATAATAATATATTTGTTCTTCTGTTTCTTTTTTAACTTCTTCTACTATTTTATCATATTCTTTTCTTGTAAGTATTTTAGGTATAACAATACCATATATATTTTCCTTAATAATTGTAGCATCTTTTCTAATTTCTTCCATTTCTTTTGATATATTAACATTTAAAAGTACATTTCTTAAATCTGGCTTATCTATACCAAAATATTCTAAAGAATCACTATAACTTATTCTTCTAAATCCTACATTATCTACTTTTTTATCTGTATTTTTAACAAATATATCATAAAGTAATCCTTCTATAACCTTTAAAACATCTTCTTGTTCTGCAAAACTCATTTCAAAATCTATTTGGTAAAATTCACATGGTGATCTATCAGCTCTAGGATCTTCATCTCTAAAACATGGTGCTATTTGGTAATATTTATCAAAACCTGACATCATAAGTAATTGTTTAAATTGTTGTGGTGCTTGTGGTAATGCATAAAATTCACCTTTGTGTAATCTACTTGGTACTAAATAGTCTCTTGCTCCTTCTGGTGATGAATTTGCAAATATTGGTGTTTGAATTTCTACAAATCCTAAACTATCCATATAATTTCTTGCATCTTTCATTATTTTTGATCTAAGTATAATATTTTTATGTATATCACTATTTCTTAAATCTAAAAACCTATATTGTAATCTTAAATCTTCCTTGTTATTTCTGTAATCACTGTTTATTTCAAATGGAAGATTTGCCTTTGCTCTTCCTAAAACTTCTATTTCTTCCCCGTTTATTTCTATATCACCTGTTGGTATATTAGGGTTTTTATTTTCTCTTTCTACAACTTTTCCTTTTACTCTAATTGTACTTTCTGCAGGAACCTTACTATATTTTTCTATTAATTTTTCATCACGAATTACTACTTGTGTTATTCCATAATGATCACGTATGTCTATAAATGTAAGACCTCCATAGTTTCTTATCTTTGATACAAATCCTGCTATTGTTACTTCTTCTCCTATATTCCCTATTCTAAGTTCATTACAATTATGTGTTCTATACATCTTTTTCTCCTATTTCCTATTTTTCTATTAGATTATATCATAATCCTTTAATGTTATACATATTTTAATATATTTTTACTACTTTCTTCTACATATTTTTCTATTTCTTTTTTCCTATACATATATATATATGATGGATGGTATATTGTTATAACATTATATCCAAGCTCTATAATTTCCTTTTTTAAATATTTTTCAACAAGTCTACCAAGAAATACTACTACTTTAGGATTTACTATATTTAATTCATATTCAAGATTTTCAATACAGTTTTCTATTTCCAAATTATCTGGATATCTAATCTTACCATCTTCATTTAATGGTACACATTTTACCATATTTGACCTATAACATAAAAGATTATTATTTTCTTCTAATAATCTTTCTTCTATCATTTTAATCAATTTACCACTATTAGTATTTTCTGAAAGTGGCATTTCATCTTCTTTTTCCTTTATCTTCGCAGATATTCCTAAAAACATTATATCTGATTCTCTCATATTATTCACTAAAGGTTTTTGATTACATGATATATCACACTTATTACATTTTGTTATTTTACTCTCTTTACAATTTTTATTCAATTTATATTCCTATTTCCATTACCTTATTATATATTAATATATTTAACAAACACTTTAATCTTTCATATTTCCTAAATCTAAACATATATGATTATATCATATTATATATATAATTTTTAATATAATATTAAAAAGAAGTGCATATTTAAAATACACTTCTTTTTTCTTTATTCTACTTTTTTTCACTTACGATTGGCTTATACAAAAATTTTAAAATAGCTGCCCATATTATCAACCATATAATCGAATATATATTTTTCTCTTTTGGAAATATTATAACAATTAACCCTATAAATGCAATCCATTCTAAAATAATTCTAAACAATATAATTTTAGCATTTTGTTCTATAACATCAAACGTTTTAGTATCTGATAATGCTAAAAAAATCACATAGATCCAAAACACTCTAATATCCACTTTATATAAATACATTATACTTAATGTTATTATAACTCTTATATCATAAGCAGTAGAACCCAAAAACTTTATAGTTTTCTTCATTTTCATCACCTCCTTAAAGAGTTAATTAACTCCTTAATGTTACATGGTAATGTAATTATTATAACATTTTTTCATATTTTGTAAAGTGAATTTTTGATATAATTATATATTTTAAATTCAAAATGACATAAAAAGAGAATATCTTTAAATTTAAAGATATCCTCTTTACTAATTATAATACAAATGCTATTAATACTGATATTATATAGCAAATAATATTGTATATATAATTTACTTTAATCAACAATGGAACTAATATAATTCCGAAAAAAATCATAAGACCTATTTCTTTTTTAGGATCAATAGCATTCTCATTTTTTATAATATATTCCATTTTTACTATATA
>CALIMU010000099.1 GCA_938045355.1 uncultured Clostridium sp.
CTTTTTTCTTATCTTCCATATATTTTCCTTTATTTAATCTATTATTATAATTTTTCTATTAATTCCTCATTTGTTTTTGTCTTCTTTAATAAAGATATTATTGCTTTAGTAGCTTCTACATCTGTAAGTCCTGATATCTTATTTCTAAGTTTATCTATTTTTTTCTTTTCTTCTGCACTATATAATAATTCATCTTTTCTTGTACTAGATTTTTTAACATTTATCGCTGGGAATATTCTCATTTCTGCAATATTTCTATCTAAATGTAATTCCATATTACCTGTTCCCTTAAATTCTTCATATACAACATCATCTAGTCTACTTCCTGTATCTACAAGTGCTGTTGCAATAATTGTAAGTGAACCTGCTTCTTTTGTATTTCTTGCAGCACCAAAAAACTTTTTAGGTCTATATAATGCATTTGGATCAAACCCACCTGATAATAATTTTCCAGATGATGGAACTGTTAAATTATATGCTCTTGCAAGTCTTGTAATACTATCTAATAATACTACAACATCTTTACCATTTTCCACCTTCCTTTTAGCTATTTCAAGTGCAAATTCTGCAATATGTATATGATCTTCTGGCTTTTGATCAAATGTTGATGATATTACATATCCACCTATTGTATCTTCAATATCTGTAACTTCTTCTGGTCTTTCATCAATTAAAAGAACCATTAATTCTGCACTTTTGCAATTTTCTTTTAAACTTATTGCTATTTCTTTAAGCATTGTAGTTTTTCCTGCTTTTGGTGGTGATACAATTAATGCTCTTTGCCCCTTACCAATTGGAGAAATTAACGAAATTATTCTATTTGATAATGTATTTCCTTTATCAATTTCTAGCTTTTCCAAAGGATACATTGGAATAAGTGAATCAAATTTCTTAGATCTAAATGCTTTTGAAACTGTCTTATCATTTATATGTACAACATATATAAGTGCTGGATATTTTCCGTTCTTCTGCTTCTCTTGTAATTCCTAATACTGAATCACCTATAGAAAGACCAAATAATTTTATCATTGTTTGTGATACATATACATCATTTTTTGTATTTCTTAATGTTTTATCTCTAAGAAATCCATAATTATCTTGCATTATATCAAGATATCCTTTAACAACTGCTGTTCCTACTTCTAAAACAATTGGACTAAGTCCATCTATATATACTATTTTTTTTCCTGTTTTAGGATCTATATATACTCTATCACCATCTACATAGCTTTCTTCTATTTGTACATATTTTTTCCCTTTTATTATATCTTTTTCTTTAATATCTGAAAATAATGTTTCTGTTGTAACTCTATTCTCATTATTATTCTCATTGTCTTCTTTCATTTTTATTCCTTCCTAATTATTCTTATTAAATATTATAT
>CALIMU010000100.1 GCA_938045355.1 uncultured Clostridium sp.
AATTTTAGTATATTTTTTACATAAAAAAATTAAGATATTATTTTAAATTTCAATATCTTAACTTTTATACTTTTTCATTTATTAATAACTACTCAAACTACTCATCAATCTTTTTTATTCCTGCAAACTCTTCATAAAGTTTCTTTCTTTGTCCATTATCAAATAATATATCTAATATCTTATCATCTTGTTCTATTATATTTTGTATTGTACCTTTACCAAACTTTGAATGAAGCACTCTATCTCCTACGACTACCTTATCATGTTCTTTTTGTCCCTTGTTCTTTTCTAAGTTTTGTAAGAATTTATCTGCTGTTAGGAAATCAAAATTAGCAGATGATGATTTTTTCTCATAATTCCCAAATTCATTATAATTATAGCTGTAACCATCACTATATTTAGAATCAAACTTATTGTCATAACTCTTCTTTTCTATAGTTTTCTTTATAGCTGATTTATCTGTTATTTCATCCACAAATCTTGAGTTTAATGTGGATTGACTCTTACCATACATACTTCTTCTTTCTGTAAACGAAATATATAGTTTTTGTCTTGCTCTTGTTGTAGCAACATAACATAATCTTCTTTCTTCTTCAATTCCATTTTCTTCTTCAATTGCTCTTTGTGATGGGAATATTCCTTCTTCTAGTGCAACTAAGAATACAACTGGATATTCAAGTCCTTTAGATGTATGTATTGTCATTAATGTAACATAATTATCATCTTCTATTTCATCAGAATCTGCAACAAGTGATATATTTTCTAAAAATTCTTGAAGACTTGCATTTTCTTCTTGTGTCTCATATTCAGATATTACGTTTATAAGTTCTAGAACGTTTTCAAGTCTATTTTCTGACGATATATCTGTTTCTGCTTCTAATTTTAGTTCTTCAATATATTTCATATCTTCTAAAAGACCATATGCAAGTTTTGCAATTTCAACTTTGCCTTCAAGTTCTTTCCATTTATCAATTGTTTGTATAAATGTTGTGGCTTTAAGTTCTACTCTTCCGAAGTCCAAATTCTCCTGCTCTTCTTACTATTTCTAATAATGGCAGTCCTGTTTCCATAGAAATTGCAACCATTTTATCTATACTTGTTTGTCCAATTCCTCTTTTAGGTTCATTTATAATCCTGCTAAATGCTATATTATCATTTGGATTTATTATTAGTTTTAAATATGCAAGCACATCTTTTATTTCTTTTCTTTCATAGAATTTAAATCCACCTATAACCTTATGTGGTATCATTTCTTGTCTCAATATTTCTTCAAATACACGAGATACAGCATTTACTCTATATAGTATAGCAAAATCCTTATAAGATCTTCCTTTTTCTATTTCTTCTTTTATTTTCTTTACTACAAATCTTGCTTCATCATATTCATTCCCAAGTTCAGTAACTTCTACCATTTCACCTTCTTGGTTTTCTGTCCAAAGTTCTTTTTCATACTTACTTTCATTATGCTGAATTATGTCATTTGCTACTTGTAATATGTTTTTTGTAGAACGATAATTTTGTTCTAGTTTTACAATTTTAGCTCCCTCATAGTCTTTTTCAAACTCTAATATATTTGATATTTCAGCACCTCTAAAAGAATATATACCTTGGTCATTATCCCCAACAACAGTTACATTATTATGTATATATGAAAGAAGTCTTATAAGTTCAAATTGTGACATATTAGTATCTTGATATTCATCTACTAAAATATATCTAAACTTTTTAGCATATTCTTCACATATATCACTATTATCTTTTAACAATTTAATTGTATAGTTTATAATATCATCAAAATCTAAAGCATTATTTTCTTTTAATCTTTGTTGATATTCATGATATATTTCTGCTACATATTTTCCATAATAATCCTTATTTTGCATTTCAAACTGTTCAGGCATTATCATTTTATTCTTAGCTGAAGATATCCTACTTTGTACATATTTGTCTGTAATTACCTTGCTCTCAATGCCATTCCTTTTTATTATCTGTTTTATAATCTGTTTTTGTTCTGAAACATCATAAATACTAAAGTTTTTTTCATATCCTAAACTTTCAATATGTTTTCTAAGTATTCTTAAACATATTGAGTGGAAAGTTCCAATCCATATATCTTTAGATATATCAGAACCCACAAGTGTTTCTATTCTTTCTTTCATTTCATTTGCAGCCTTGTTTGTAAATGTTATTGCTAAAATATTCCAAGGCATTATTCTTTTTTCTGTTATAAGATAGGCAATTTTATGTGTAAGTACTTTAGTCTTGCCGAGAACCAGCTCCTGCTATTACAAGAACTGGTCCTTCAGTTTCTAAAAGTGCTTCTTTTTGTCTATCATTTAATCCATCTACTATATCCATATCTATTTCCTATTCTTAAATTTATTCTTATCTTTTGAAATCAATTAGTTTTCTGTGCTTTTTAGTTTTTCCGCTCTATCTGTTGCAATTAGATTATCTATCATTTCATCTAAATCCCCGTTTAAGAAATTATCAAACTGATATATACTCATACCAATTCTATGATCTGTTATTCTACCTTGTGGATAATTATATGTTCTTATCTTTTCACTTCTATCACCAGATCCTACTTGGCTTTTTCTTTCATTTGCAAGTTCTCTATCTTTTTTTTCTTGTTCCATTTCATATAGTTTTGTTTTAAGCATTTTCATTGCAAACTCTTTATTTTGTAATTGTGATCTTTCATTTTGACATTCCACTACTATACCTGTTGGTATATGTGTAAGTCTAACTGCAGATGATGTTTTATTAACATGTTGTCCACCAGCACCACTTGCTCTAAACACATCTAATTTAATATCTGCTGGATTTAACTCTACTTCAACATCTTCTGCTTCTGGAAGTACTGCAACAGTTGCTGTAGATGTATGTACTCTTCCGACTACTTTCTGTATCTGGAACTCTTTGTACTCTATGTACTCCACTTTCAAATTTAAGTCTACTATATGCTCCTTTACCAGATACCATAAATGTTATTTCTTTATATCCACCCATACCTGTTTCATTAACATTTAAAACTTCTAGTTTAAATCTTTTTCTTTCTGCATACATTGAATACATTCTAAATAATGTTCCTGCAAATAGTGCTGCTTCTTCACCACCTGCCCCTGCTCTTATTTCACAAATAACATTTTTATCATCATTTGGATCTTTAGGTATTAATAATATTTTTAATTCTTCTTCAAGTTTTGGTAATTTTTCCTTTGCTTCATATAATTCCATTTCTGCAAGTTCTTTCATTTCTGGATCTTTCATTAAGCTTTCTGCTTCTTCTTTTTCCTTTAATGTTTTCTTATACTCTCTAAATTTTTCAACTACTTCTGCTATTTCTGCATGTTCTTTTGCATATTTACTATATAACTTTCCATCACTTATAACCTCTGGTGATATAAGTTTTTCTGATAACTCTTCATACTTTTTTTCTACTTCTTCTAATTTATCAAACATAAATTCATTTCTCCCTTTTTACTAAACATATATTACCACAGATATAATTCTTTTTCCACATTTTAAATTACATATGTGCACAATATAAAAGACACCACAAGTTTAAAACCTATGGTGTACATATATTATTATTCTCTGATATTGTTAATAGAAAATTTCTTTTCCATTAATTCCATTTCTTCAACCTCTCTCAAATTCATGATTTCAAAAAAATATTTAACTTTGTACTTTGAAAGTAACTTTACCCCATTACCGTCCCAAATATCAAGAAAATTCAGATTATTTTCTCTATAAAATTTAATAATTTCATTAGAATTTGATCTAAATTCTAACAGTTTATAGTTTTTAAATTCCTCAATCAAGAAATGCACGATTTTATATAAATCTACATCTCCTTCTTGAAATAGTTTTTCAATTTTTCTAATCTTTACATTATTTTTCATAGTCTTTCCTTCTTTCCTTACTTCACTATTTAGTAAAGTAAAATTAATTTATTAGTTCTTTTATAAGCCTCTATATAATAGCACAATTTATCTTTTATGTAAACCTTTGTATTCTATGTTTTATGTCTATATTAGATGCTATAATTTTATAACTTATATGACGTTTTATTCCTCATTCTTATTTATGTAAACTTTAAAAATTATTCTTTATTATATTTACTATTATTTTTAT
>CALIMU010000101.1 GCA_938045355.1 uncultured Clostridium sp.
CAATTATATATATTATTGTGCAATACTTAGTATACTTATATACTAAAAATGCAAATAAATAAGTATTATATGATTAGAAAACTTAGAATAAAAGAATTATAAAAATTTAAAGAAAACTAGGATTATAATACCTAGTTCTTTTTTTGAGGTAGTTATGTTGTTAAATTTACAGGAATATATAAAAAAAGTTAAAAATGGTGAGAAGATAAAGAAGAGAAATATTGTATTAGAATTTGAAGAAAATGAGATATATGAATATTTAGATGATGTTAATATAAGAAATGTTATACAAGATACATTAGATAATATATGTTTAATAGAAATAGAGATGAAAACTATTAAAGATTATAAGATCCGGAATGTTTGAGAATTTAAGAAGAAATAATTATGGAAATATACAGGTAAGAATATATTTTGAAGATTTGGATATAGTTGAACATTATTTAACAAGATTTGAAAGAGCTTTGAATAAGGTACGAATAATTGGAGAAAAATTAAGAAGATATATGAAAAGAAATGGCATATATAGTGATTTAGGCAAAATATCTGTTGTATATAATTATATATTTAATAATATTTTGTATGATTATGAATATCCAGAACTTGATAAAAAATCAAGAAATATAGGATTTAGTAATTTGCATGCACTAGAAAAAAGAAAAATTTTTAGGTCACAAACATTAGAAGGAATATTTACTAAAAAGACAGTTTGTACAGGATTTTCATATATATTTAAAATGTTATTAGAATATCTAGAAGTAGAATCAAATATATGTATAGGATATTATAAGATAGGAAAAGAAAAAGAAGTACCACATGCATGGAATCAAGTTAAAATAGATGGTGATTGGTATAATATAGATATTTCATATGGAATAGAACATTATGATGAATATGAAAAAATAGAAGAAGGTAAGATACCTAAATACTTTCTTTTATCTGATGATAAATTTTATAAAAAATATATAATCTCTAAGATTGGTATGAAGAATAAAAATACAAAAATGAAAATATATAAGTGTGATAATACTTATGATAGAAGTAAATTAAAATATATATTTAAACAAATAAGAGAAATCTAAGTTTAAAAATTTTGAGAATCACTTTAATAACATGATTTGAAAAAAATGTGAAAAAATGCTAAAATATTAAAGAATTAAGTGAAAGAAGGAAATATGAGAAGAAACGAAAAAATAAGAAATATAGCAATAATAGCCCATGTTGACCATGGAAAAACAACACTTGTAAATGAATTATTAAAACAAAGTGGTGTATTTAGAACAAATGAACAAGTAGATGAAAGAGTAATGGACTCAGATGCACAAGAAAAAGAAAGAGGAATTACAATTTTAGCTAAAAATACATCAGTAATGTATAAAGATATAAAAATAAATATTGTAGATACTCCAGGACATGCTGACTTTGGTGGAGAAGTAGAAAGAGTACTTAAAATGGTTGATGGTGTACTTCTTTTAGTAGATGCATATGAAGGAACAATGCCACAAACAAGAACAGTACTTAAAAAATCATTAAGTTTAGGATTAAAACCTATAGTTGTAGTAAATAAGATTGATAGACCAGGAGCAAATCCAGAAAAAGCAGTAGATGGAGTTTTAGAACTGTTTATAGAACTAGGAGCAGATGATGACCAACTAGATTTCCCAGTAATATATGCATCTGCAAAAAATGGTATATCAAAAGTGAAAATGGAAGATCCAGATAGTGATATGACACCACTTTTTGAGTCAATTATAACAAATATTGATGCACCAAATTGTGATATGGATGGAACACTACAAATGCTTGTTTCAAATATAGATTATGATGATTATGTAGGAAGAATTGCAGTAGGTAGAGTTGAAAGAGGAACAATTAAAAAAGGAATGCAAGTTGCAATTTGTAAAAGAGATGATAAAATAGAAAAAGCAACTATCACAAAGATAGAAGTATATCAAGGATTAAATAAAGTTACAGTAGAAGAAGGACAAGCAGGAGATATTATAACTCTTTCAGGAATAAATAATATAAATATTGGAGAAACAATATGTGATGAAAATGCAATTGAAAAAATTGATTTTGTAGATATTGATGAACCAACAGTTTCTATGACATTTAGTGTAAATAATGGACCTTTTGCAGGTAAAGAAGGTAAGTTTATAACATCAAGACATTTAAGAGATAGACTTATGAAAGAAGTTGAAAGAAATATTTCATTAAGAGTAAAAGAAACAGAATTTCCAGATTCTTTTGAAGTAGCAGGAAGAGGAGAACTTCATTTAACAGTATTAATAGAAAATATGAGAAGAGAAGGATTTGAGCTTATAGTATCAAGACCTAAGGTTATAATGAAGGAAATAAATGGAGTATTATCAGAACCAATAGAAAAAGTAGTTATAGATGCACCATCTGAAACAATAGGATCAGTTATAGAAAAGATGGGAAGAAGAAAAGGTGAAATGATTGATATGAAACCAGGTGAAGGTGATTTTACAAGAGTAGAATTTTTAATACCAGCACGCCGGACTTATAGGATATAGAGCAGAATTTTTAACAGATACAAGAGGAAATGGAACACTTAACCATGTATTTGAAGAATATGCACCATATAAGGGAGATATACAATCAAGAACAAGAGGCACAATAGTAGCATTTGAAAATGGTAAATCTGTAGCATATGGATTATTTAATGCACAAGATAAAGGGGAACTTTTAATAGGACCAGGTGTTGATGTATATGAAGGAATGATAGTAGGTATAAATTCAAGAAATGAAGATATAGCTATAAATGTATGTAAAGAAAAACATTTAACAAATACTAGAGCATCAGGGTCTGATGATGCACTTAATTTAGTTCCACCACTACAATTTTCATTAGAAAAAGCTATTGAGTTTATAGCAGATGATGAAAATGTAGAAATAACTCCAGAAAATATACGTTTAAGAAAGAAAATTTTAAATAATAAAGAAAGAGAAAGAGTAAGTAGAAGTAAAAAATAATAATGGAAGAAAGATATATAAGAAGAGATGATTATATAACTAAATATTTAAAGGGAATGGAAGTGTTTGCTAAAAATAATAATGTACCAATTGTTAGAAAGCAGACACTTTCTGTCATATTAGATTTAGTTAAGAATAAGGTTGAAGTAAAAGAAAAAAATAAGAAAGGAATACGAATATTAGAACTTGGTACTGCTATAGGATATTCAAGTATAAATATGGCAAGTATAGATAATAATATTGTGATAGATACTATTGAAAAAAGTAAGAAGATGTATGATATTGCTAAAGATAATATCTCAAATTTTAGAGGTGATATATCTATAGAAAATAGAATCAATATGTATTTAGGAGATGCATTTAAATTATTACAAGAAACCACTGAAGATGAGTTAGGAAGAAAAGTAAATGTTTGTAATAATAAATATGATATTGTGTTTATAGATGCAAATAAGAGTAAATATTTGGATTATTTTAATATGTGTAAGAATCTTTTAAATGATGATGGGATTATCATATTAGATAATGTTCTTTTTTTAGGATATGTACTTCGGAGACTATAATGAGAAGAAACATAGAACAATAGTGAGACATTTAAGAGAACTTATACAAGAAGTAATGTATAGTGGTAAATATAATGCAAAATTATATGATATAGAAGATCGGATATATTATATATAGAAAATAGTATTAGAAATAAGAAGGAAAGAAGTATGAAAATAATAGGAATTGGTGATTTAGTTTTAGATATATATATGAATGAAAGTGAGATTAAAGGAATTACAGGAGGTATGTCATTTGCAAATGTTATATATAATATAACTAGATTATTAGAAAATTATAATAGTAGTTATAATAATAATGAAGGTGAAAAGATAGATTTTGAAACAATTATATATGGTGTGTGTGGTAATGATATCTCAGGTGATATTATTATAAAAGAATTAGAATCAGGTAAGATAAATACATCATATATTACTAGAAAAGATAATAAAAAAACAAGAGAATTTTATATGTATTTAGATGAAAATGATAATTTTTTAACAAGTAAGAAGAAAAATTATATTACAAAAAAAGAATCTTGGTATAGCTCAAGTTTACTAAAAGGTGATATCCCAGAAGAGTTACTTTCTAAAGATAATATATATGTATTTCGGGAATGTTAGCAAAAGTTTTAGAGAGATAATGGATATGATAGAAGAAAAAGAAGGAAAGATATGTTTAGATTTAGGGCATATTGCTGCTTTTAGATATGTATTAGTACCAGATTTAAAAGAAATGCTTACAAGAAAGTATTATATGGTAAATCTAAATGTAAAAGTTGCTAACTATCTTGTAAAAAGATTCGGATATACAGATTATAAAGAACTAAAACAAATATTTCAGACAGATATATTGATAATAACTAAAGGAAAAGAAGAAATAGAAATAATAGGTAAAGAGTATGATTATATACTAAAAAATAATAATATAAACTATAATGAAAAAGATCCAACAGGAGCAGGTGACTTATTGTTTTCACATTATATTGTAGCAAATATTATAAAAAATAATAAAATGGAAAATGGGGAAAGTATTGCTAAAAATAATGGAGATAATGTAATATTTATAAAACAAGAATTAGAAGAAATATATGATAATGCAAATAGAGAAATATATAATCTTGTATCA
This sequence comes from uncultured Clostridium sp., assembly GCA_938045355.1. Next base: position 4,669 of record CALIMU010000101.1, read on the forward strand.
AAATTGGGTGCAAGGATTGGTGTTGAGGTAAAGAAACCTAATGAAGAATTTTTAAAAAATGAAAATAATATAGATGGTGAAGAAAAAATTGCAAAAGAAAGAAATATACATAAACTAAAAAATGCTATTGATAAATTAGAAGAAAGGGTAGAAAGTGCATTAGTAGAGTATAATGAAAAATCAGAGGCAGGATTAGAATTATTAAAAGACTTAGAAGATAATAAAAATCAAAAATATATATGTATAGGTTCAGGAGGTTCAAGTATACCATCAGAATATACTAAAACAATAATTAATAATACTTTTGGGGTTGATATACAAACAATGTTTCCTAAAGAATATTTAGAAACAAATACAGAAAAATATATAGAATATTTAAATATAATATGTTTTTCATATTCTGGAAGTAGTCCTGAAATAATTCAATTATTAAATGGTAAATATAATAAGGTATACATTGTAACTAAAGCAAATGAAGAAGATTTAAAAATTAGTTTAAAGGAAAACAATGTAGATATATCTAAAATAAGGATAATATCATATAATAATCAAAGTACAAAAGAAAGAGGATTTCTTTCTATAGAAGGCATAATAGTACCATCTTTGATTATACATATGTTAATAAAAAACATAAAAAAAGAAGAAATGCTAAAAGTATTTAAAGAACAGTTAGAAAAACAAAGAGAAAAGGTAGAAAAATATTTTAAAGAAAATAATGAACAATTAAAAAAAGCATTTAAGAAAAACAACATTATAGATATATATTATGATAATTATACAAAGCCTATAATGTGTGATTTAGAATCAAAGATAGTAGAAACAGGTATATTTAGGTGTACAATACATGAAAAGAAAAACTTTTCACATGGAAGATTTATAACACTTGAAAAATATCCATCAGATGTTCAAATATATTTAAAATTAAAAAAAGATACAAAATATGATAATGAATTATTAAAATATTTAAAAATATATAGTAAGAACCTTATAATATTAGAACCAGATGAAGAAAATAATAATGGAATATTAGAACTTTTGATATATTCACAATTATTCATATATGAAATATCTAAACTTTTAAAAAAAGACCTATCTAATCCAGACTATTCTGAAGATAG
>CALIMU010000102.1 GCA_938045355.1 uncultured Clostridium sp.
TTATGTAAAGTCTTGACGTGTCTAGATTGACATAAAAAAAGTAATACACTGATATGTTAAAATTGTGTAACATTAATACTTAAAAAGTTTTACAAATATATTGTAATTTGTAAAAAATGTGATATTGTGCTATACTAATATAGTAAATTATATATAAATAGAGGTTGAAAAGGAAATGGTTATGAATAGAAAAAATAATATAATTAAATATGCTAAAACATTAAGCATGATATTGTTTGTACTTATAGTTACAGTAATTACACAAAAACTAGTAATTGCAACAACAAATCCAGTAACAGGTCAAAATGGAGAAAAAGTACAACTTACAAGAACAAATTATCAAGGTGGAGATGAACAAACAGGATTTTTCACTAAGAGTGCAGATAGACAATCAGTATATAATGGATATGATAAGAGGCAAAAATATGGGTTTAGAACAGGAGAAAGCCCTGCTGTAGTTGCAAGAAGAATTGCAAAAGCAGGAGGAAATGCTTCAGATATATTGTATTGTTTAGATGAAAGATTAGATTTTCCAAATGATTCAGGGGTAAATTATACTAATATTGGAGAATTAAAAAATATATCATCAATACCAAGTAAAAATGGTGATATGCAAATTTCACAAGAACAAAAAAATAAGTTATATTGGTTTGCAGAAAATTTATTATATGATAGAAATGATAAAAATGCACAATATAAAGCAGAATTAAAAGAAAGAATATTTAAAGGTGCATATCTTAAATTAAATGGAGTAAATGAAAATCAAGTAGATCCTGTACATTTAGAATCAGGTTTAAGAAGATATATGAAATCTATAACAGATGATGAAATGAGTTTAATAAACCAATGGGTTATCTGGAGTATAATGACTGGAACTAACAAGTTTGAAAGAGAAAACACAGTAGATGTTTTATCACCAGGGAATACATCAGAACCATTAAATCATGACACAAAAGATGCAAGAAGAGAAGTATATCAATATTTATTATCAGAAATAGAAAAAAATAAAGGAATTGCACCACAAAGAGAACAAATAAAAGAAACATTTATAACAGCAACAGGTGAAGGAACTTTAAAGAAATTAAATAGTGGATATTCAATAGAATATTTAAAATTTGATATACCAGAAGCAATAAAAAATAAAATTGGTGAAATAAAATTATACAGAACAAAGACAGGTGGAACAGATAAAGTTGAAATACCACTATATGATGTAGATGTATATTTAAAAGGTTCAAACCAACCAATGAGAATAGATAAATTAAATGATTTAATAGGAAAAGGTGAATTTAAATTACAAATATTAAATGACTTCCCAGCAGATTATAATGAAATAATGTTTGAAGTACAAGATTCTATGGTAAATACAAAACTTACAGTATATGTACCAGAAGACAAATCATATCAACCAGTTGTTGGAGTTGAAAGAGAAGTTATAAACTATGTTAGAAAAAATAGAATTCCAGTTGGAAAGAAACCACAAGAAGAAAAAAAATATGATCTAGCATTAAGAAAATTTATAATGTCTATAGATGGTCAAGCACCAGCAGTAGATAGAACACCTAAGATAGATAATGATAAACTTGCAGATTTCAAATATTCAAGTACATCAACAGGAACAGAAACAACAAGAACATATTTACATCCTAAGAATCCATTAGATGTAAATATTGGAAGTACAGTAAGATATGGTATAAGTGTATATAACGAATTTGAAAATGATGCAAAAGTTGACAAGGTTATAGACGTATTACCACCACATTTAAAATTAAAAGAAAATAGTAGTATAAATGCACAATATGGATGGAAAAAATCAGCAGCAAATCCAAGAGCTATAGAATCAGAAATAGCAAAAGATAGAATTCTTCAAGGTGTTAGAGCTACAAATGATGGAAATGGAGTTAGACTTCAATTTGATAAGTTTACATTCCAAGTAGAACTTGAAGTAACAGATGAAGCAAAAGATGGAGAAATATTAACAAATATAGCATATATAAATAATCAAACAGGTCTTCCAGATAGAGACTCAGTACCAGGAAATACAAATATACCAGGTACAATGGATTCATATAAGGGTAATGGATCAAATAAATCAGAATTAGATGATGCTAATTATTTCTATAGAGGTCAAGAAGATGATGATGACTTTGAAAAAGTAAGAGTAAAAGGTAAGAAAGAATTTGACTTAGCATTAAGAAAATTCATAACAGATATATCAGGACAAGCACCAAATCCATCAAGAGAACCAGTTGTTGATGTAACACCACTTAAAAATGGAAAAACAACAGCAACATATACACATCCAAAAAATGAATTATTAGTTCAAAAAGGTGATGTAGTAACATATAAACTTAGAATATATAATGAAGCAGGAATACATGGAATAGTAGATAGAATAGATGACTATTTACCATCAGGAATGGGATTCTTACCAGAACATAAAATAAATAAACAATATGGATGGAAAGTTTCTACAGGTACACAAGGAGAAACTAAAAAAGCATCAGAAATATCTGGACTTAAGGTAAATGAAAATAAAGATAAATTTGATGGAGTTACAGATCTTGGAAATACTACAATTGTAAGAACAAATGGATCACAAGTTAGACTTGAAACAAATAATTTAAAAGCAAACTTAACAGAACAAGAAATGAAAGATTTAGTAGAAAAAGGTAAAGTTAAAGATTCTGAAAAGAGTAAAATATGGATGCCTTTTGATGGTAAATCAAATTCACTTGACTATAAGGATGTAGAAATAGCACTTATAGTACTTGCAGATGCTAAAAATCAAAATAATCTAAAAAATATTGCAGAAATAGGAGAAGATTATCCAGCAAATATCAATATTAAAGATAGAGATTCAGTACCTGGAAATGTAAAAGTACCAGGATATGGTGAAAAGAGTCAAGAAGATGATGACGATTTTGAACCACTATATACAAGAAAGAAAGAATTTGACTTAGCATTAAGAAAATTCATAACAGAAATAGCAGGTAAAGCACCAAACCCATCAAGGGAACCAAAAGTTGATATATCACCACTTAGAAATGGAAAAACAACAGCAACATATACACATCCAAAAAATCCATTATTAGTACAAAAAGGTGATATAGTTAAATATAAGATAAGAGTATATAATGAAGCAGAAATACCAGGAATAATAAATGAAATAGCAGATTATTTACCATCAGGATTAGGATATTTACCAGAACATAAGTTAAATAAGAGTAACGGATGGAAGGTAAGTACAAAAGCTTCAAATACAGTTAAAGAACAAAAAGCATCAGAAATTTCAGGATTTGATATGAAAGCAAATCTTTCAGAATTTGATGGAGTTACAGATGCTAAAAATATTAAAATTGTAAGACCTTCAGAAACAAATAAAGAAGGAACACTTGTAACAACAGAAAAATATAAGACAACAATGACAGATGCAGAAATAACACAAATGATATCAACAGGTGTTATACCAGATGCACATAAAGACAAAGTATTAAAACCATTTACATCAACATCAACAACACTTGATTACAGAGAAGTTGAAATAGCAGCAGTTGTACTTGCAGATGTTAGAGATGGAAATAACTTAAAAAATATTTCTGAAATACAAAGAGATTATCCATCAACAATAACAGTTGTAAAAGATAGAGACTCAGTACCAGGAAATGTAAAAGTACCAGGATATGGTGAAAAGAGTCAAGAAGATGATGATGATTTTGAACCACTTGATACAGTTAAAAAAGAATTTGACTTAGCATTAAGAAAATTCATAACAAAGATTTCATCAGAAGATGGAAAAGACTCAAAAGCATATGATAGGGAACCAAAAGTTGATGTAACACCACTTAAAAATGGAAAAACAACAGCAACATATACACATCCAAAAGATCCATTATTAGTATTACCTAAGAATATAGTTGATTATACACTTAGAATATATAATGAAGGTGATGTTGACCGGATATGCAAAAGAAGTAAAAGATAATATTCCAGCAGGATTAGAATTTTTACCAAATCATCCAACAAATATTGCATATGGATGGAAGATGTTAGATGAATCAGGAAAAGAAACAAAAGATCCTACAAAAGCTAAGGAAATAGTAACAGATTATTTATCAAAAGCTAAAGAAAAGAATATAGGTGCAAACCTAATAAAAGCATTTGATAAAAATACAGGGAAATTAGATTATAGAGATTTAAAAATTGTATTTAAAGTTTCACCAGATTTTAAAGTAAGTGATGGAATTATTAAAAATATAGCTGAAATAAAAGAAAATGAAGATCAAAATGGAAGAGCAATAAAAGATAGAGATTCAACACCAAATAATAATAAAGAAGGTGAAGATGATATAGATTTTGAACCATTAAAAACTGTTGAATTTGACTTAGCACTTAAGAAGATTGTAGCAAAAATATTTGTAACAGTAGATGGAAAGACAACAACTATAAATACAAATCATAAATATACTGATAATCCAGAAGCAGTAGCTAAAGTTGAACTTGATAGAAAGAAATGGAGTAAGACAGAAGTTAAATATGAATTTGGTATTAGAGTAACAAATGAAGGACAAATACCAGGATATGCAAAAGAAGTATCAGATTATATCCCAGATGGATTAGAATTCCATAAAGAAGATAATCCATTATGGAAATTAAAAGATCCTAAGACAGCTGTTACAGACCAATTAGCTAATAGATTATTACAACCAGGTGAATCTGTTGAAATTAAGATAATCTTAAGATGGAAAAAAGCAGAAAATAACATGGGTGTAAAAACAAACTGGGCAGAAATATCAAAAGACCAAAATGAATATGGTGTAAGAGATAAAGACTCAGTACCAGGAAATAAGAAGCCAGGTGAAGATGATATTGATGATGCGCCAGTAGCATTAACAATTGCAACAGGAGCTGCAGCAACATATTTTGCAATAACATTAACATCTTTAGGATTAATGGGAGCAGGATTGTTCATAATTAAAAAAGTTGGTATGAAATAATAATTAATTTAATTATTAACTAACTAATTAAAATTTAAAGAATAATATAATAACCTAAAGTCTCTAATATGAGACATTAGGTTATTTTTATTAATAAAGATATATTAATAATATGTTTTTTTGTGTAATAATATATATAATATTAATATTAGAAAGACAGAGGATATTATGGCAAAAATATATAATGAAAATGAAATAGATGAACTTGTAGATATTTTGAAAAATGATGGGGTAATTAGTGTACCTACAGATACAGTATATGGATTATGTGGGAAAATAGATTCTAAAAAAGCATATAAGAAATTATTGGAGATAAAAGAAAGACCAATAAATAAGGCTTTTCCTATTATGTGTGCAGATGAAAAACAAGTAAGAAAAATAGGGATGGTAGATGAAAATATAGAAAAACTTATTTCAGCATTTATGCCAGGACCTATAACATTAATTTTAAAGAAAAATGATATATTAGATGATTATATAACTAATGGTAAAAATACAATAGCAGTAAGGATCGCAACAACCAAAGCTTTAGTAGAGTTAATTAGTAAGGTTGGAACTCCATTATTTATGACTAGTGCAAATAAAAGTGGAGAATCTGAATGTAAGAATATAGAGGAAATAGAAAAATTATCTCTATTATTAGATGGGATATTATGTGGTGAATATAATTTTGGCAAAGCAAGTACAATAGTTGATTGTAGTTTTGGAGGAATAAAGATAATAAGAAAAGGACCAATTTCAGAAAAACAAATAAGGGATATATTAAGTAAATAGTTTTAAAATATAT
>CALIMU010000103.1 GCA_938045355.1 uncultured Clostridium sp.
CTACAAAATCAATTTTCTGAAATAGTTAAACAAATAGATAAACAGAAGTTTGAAAGTATGATACAATTAGATAAAGAGAATAGGATAGTATTAAGAAATATAATTAAAGATACTCTTGAAGAAACAAATAGTATATATGAGTTTTTGTTAAAGAAGTACTTTGAGGAAGGAAAATGAATTGATACAAATTATAACAGAAAATGCTAGGGATAATAATATACATATGAAATTTGAAGAAAATACTGAATATACGGTGAGTGAATTTAAAAACCCAAAAGTATTTGATGATTTTGAATTAAATGTTTTAGATTTAAGTTTTGAAGAACTATGGATATCTGAAAAAAGTAATATTGATAATATTGATATGATTAAAGATTTAAAACATTATTATACAATGTTAAAAAATAATAAGGATACAAAAATATTAGTTATTTTACCACAGAATATAATGTTTAAATATTTTTTGGACTGGAAAAATAACTATATACATAGAGAAGATTTAAAGAATTTAACGGATTTTATTAGTCAAATAGTTTCCAAAAATGTATATAATTACAATTTTATATTAAATTTTGGAGAAAATATTATAAATTTAAATAAATTAGATATAAAAGCAGATTTCTATTTTGATGAAACAGGGATTAAGGAAGAACAAAAAATACTTAAATCTGATAAGTCTAATAAATTGACAACAATAAGAGTTGAAGAAAATATATATTTTACAACTTTAGATTTAATGAAAAGCAGAGAAATGTTAGAAGCTTTTTTAGAAAAAATAAATATTCTTAATAAATGTAATGAAGAAAAAGAACCAGAATGGTTTAAAGATATAAAAATATTAGATGATGTTAATATTGAAAATGAAGTTTCTAAAATAGAAGAAGAAATTACTAAATTGCAAAAAACAAAGGAAAATAAGTTAATTAAATTAGAAGAGAATAAAGAAATAAAAAGAGTTTTGTATCAAACAGACAAAAAGTTACAAAAAATAGCTATTAAAATGTTAGATGAAATGTTGGAATATGAAGATAAAGAATTTATAGATGAAATGGAAGAAGATTATAGGATTTGCAAAGGAGTAAATACATTTCTAATAGAAACAAAAGGTCTTTTAGGAAATGTAAAAGGAACAGATATAAGTAAAACAGATAATCATGTTCAGAGATATATAGATAAGCTGGAAGAAGAAGGAAAAGACCAAGATAAAGAAAAAGTAAAGGGAATATTTATTGTAGCAAATCAAAGAAATAAAAAAATAGAAGAAAGAGAAAAATTACCAACAAGGCAGATTGAATTAGCAGAAAGAAACGGAATTCTTATAATAAGAACAGAACAACTTTTAAAGTTATATGAAGATTTCATAAATAAAAATATTAAAACACAAGAAATAATAGATTTATTTAAAACTCAAATTGGTGAGTTTAAATATAATAAGGAGTAGATATGTCTAATTTTGATTTTATACTAAAAAATGAAATATTTAAGACATTTGCAGAAGCATCTGTGGAAGCAGAAAAGAGCATAGCAATAGCAAATGTATCTTGTACAATATTATGTAGAAGAGCATTAGAACTTGCAGTAAAATGGATATATGCAAATGATAGAGAATTAGTGTTACCATACCAAAATAACTTATCTTCTCTTGTGTATGATATTAATTTTAAAAGTATGATTAATGAAAAAGTTTTTAATGGAATGACATATATAATTAAGCTTGGAAATTTTTCAGTACATAGTAATAAGAAGGTTACTAGAAAAGAAGCAGTATTATGTTTAAAATATTTGTTTGATTTTATGGATTGGCTAGCATATTATTATGATTCAAATTATATAGAAACAAAGTTTGATGAGGGAAAATTACCAGGTGAAAGTAGTGCTAATTTAAAGAAAGAAGAAAGAGAAGAGTTAGAAAATAAGTTAGTTGAAAAAGATGAGAAGATTGAAAAAATCTTAAAAGAAAATGAAGAATTAAGAGAAAAACTAACTAAACAAAGAACAAGTAAAAAGACTGCATATAATTTTAAAGTAAGTGATATTAGTGAGTTTGAAACAAGAAAACAATTTATAGACTTAGATTTAAAAATAGCAGGATGGGATAATACAAATATTAGAGAAGAAGTAGAAGTTAAAGGAATGCCAAATACTCAAGAAAAAGGATATATAGATTATGTATTATATGGAGAAAATGGAAAACCTTTAGCAGTAGTAGAAGCTAAAAGAACAAGTAAAGATGCGAAAATTGGACAACAACAAGCTAAACTATATGCAGATTGTTTAGAAAAAGAATATGCACAAAGACCTATCATATATTATACAAATGGAAAAGAAATATATATGTGGGATGATTTATCATACCCAGAAAGAAAAGTTTCGGGATTTTATACACAAGATGAATTACAACTTTTAATTAGGAGAAGAGATTCAAAAGAAAATTTAGAACACATATATATAGCTAATGATATAGCAAATAGGCCATATCAGTTAGAAGCAGTAAAAAAAGTATGTGAATCATTTGAACAAAAACATAGAAGAGCATTAATAGTTATGGCTACAGGTACAGGTAAAACAAGAACAGCAATATCTTTAGTTGATGTACTTACAAGTAAAAATTGGGTACAAAATGTATTATTTTTAGCAGATAGAACAGAACTTGTTAAACAAGCAGAAAAAAACTTTAAAAAATTATTACCAGATATGTCATGTTGTAATTTACTATCTTCTAAAGATGGGGATCCAGAAGAAAGTAGAATAATATTTTCAACATATCAAACAATGATAAATTGCATTGATAAAATGAAAAGTAAAAATGGAATAACATTATTTACACCAGGGCATTTTGATTTAATAATAATAGATGAAGCACATAGAAGTATATACAAAAAATATCAGGCGATATTTGATTATTTTGATGGACTTTTAGTAGGATTAACAGCAACACCAAGAGATGATGTAGATAAAAATACATATAAGTTTTTCCAACTTGAAAATAATGTTCCTACATTTGTATATGAATATGATGAAGCAGTGAAACAAAAATATTTAGTAGACTATCATACAATAAGTACAACAACCAAGTTTATAGAACGAGGGATAAAATATAGTGAACTTAAAGAAGAAGATAGAGAAGAATATGAGAACCTATTTGAAGAAGGTGAAGTACAAGAAGAAATAAGCTCTTCTGCTATAAACTCATGGCTGTTTAATAGAGATACAATAAAAATTATATTAGAAACAGTTATGCAAAAAGGGTTAAAAGTAGAAGGTGGAGATAAGCTTCGGAAAAACTATAATATTTGCTAGAAATCATAAACATGCAGAAGCAATAGTAAAAGTATTTGACTCAATATATCCTAAGTATAATGGGATGTTTGCAAGGGTTATAGACAACCAAGTAAACTATGTAAGTCAATTAATAGAAGATTTTCAAAATCCAAATAAGATGCCACAAATTGCTGTTTCTGTGGACATGTTAGATACAGGAATAGATATTCCAGAAGTACTTAATTTGGTATTCTTTAAACCTGTAAAATCAAAGATAAAATTCTGGCAAATGATAGGAAGAGGAACAAGGCTTTGTAAAAATCTATTTGGTATAGATAAACATAAACAACAATTCTATATATTTGACTGTTGTAGAAATTTTGAATTCTTTGAAGAAAATGCTAGAGGAATAGAAGTACAAAGTGTACAATCATTAACTGAAAAGATATATAATCTTAAGCTGGATTTAATTGTTGAATTAGAAAATATTAATTACCAATCACAAGAAGAGTATAAAAACTATAGGGAAGAATTAGTAGAAGAGTTTTTAAAGAAAATAACAGAACTTAACACTGATAGTTTTATAGTTAGGAATAAGGCAGTATATATAGATAAATTTTCAAATCCTGATAATTGGAAACATATTGATAATATCTCATATATGGAAATAAGAGAGAATATAATTCCAATACTATTAAGTGAAGAATCTGATGAACTTGCTAAAAGGTTTGACAATCTTGTATATGGACTTCAAGTAGGAAGAATTATAGGTAAAAATACATCTGTACAAGGAAGAATACTTGTAGAATTAGTAGAAGATTTAAAAAAACTAGGAACAATACCAGAAGTAGTATCAGAAAAAGATCGTATAGAAAAAGCATCAGAACCAGAATATTGGGAAAAAAGTGACTTTTTTGAAATAGAAAAGACAAGAGCAATATTAAGAGAACTGATGAAATATATAGATAATCCACCAAGGGGAATATATACTGTGGATATAAAAGATGAACTGAAAGTTAGTGAGAAAAAAGAAGGATACAATATTCAAGAACGGAAACTATGAAAGTTATAGGAAAAAAGTAGAAAAGTTCTTTGAAGGCAATTTAGACAACTTAACAGTGTATAAGATAAGACATAATCAAAGATTAAATGAAACAGAAAAGAAAGAACTAGAAGAAATGTTTCAAAGTTTAGGGAATAATGCAGAATATGAAAAAGCATATCCTGAAAAAAGTTTAATAGAAGTAGTAAGAAGTATTGTAGGGCTTGATGAAGAAACAGCAAATGAAATATTTGCTAAATATATAAACGATAGTAGATTAAATAGTAAGCAAATAGAGTTTGTTAAAACATTGATAAGTTATGTACATGAAAATGGAATTTTAAGTATAGAAACATTAAAAAAAGAACCATTTAGTCCTTTAGGACCAGTATCAGAAGTATTTGAAGATAATGTAGAAGTATTCCAGTTAATAAAAAAAGACATTGAAAGTATAAATGAGAATGCAAAGATGTATGCATAAATAGGAGTAATTAATGAAAATAATAACAATATGTGGGAGTTTTAAATTTCAAAAAGAAATATTAGAAATAGGAGAGAAATTATCTTTAGAAGGATATTGTGTATTACATCCAATTTATCCAGTAAATACTAAGTTTGTTCTAACAGAAGAACAGATAGAATTATTAAAAGAAGGACACTTAAAAAGAATAGAAATTTCGGATGGAATATTTGTTTGTAATATAAATGGCTATATTGGAGAAAGTACAAAAAATGAGATAGAATATGCTAAAAAATTAAATAAAGAAATTATGTATTATGATAAAAATTATCTAGAATATTAAGGAATTAAAAGATGAGAAAAATGATAGAAATGAATTGCAAAGAAGTTAAGAAATTTTTGTTGAAAGATAGTAGTTATTTCAATTTAGAACTGCCACCATATTATACATTTAATAATTTATTGAATGAAATAGAAAAACAAATAAATAGAAAAAAACAATTAAATGAGCTATGCAAAGATAAACCTAATGAATGTGAAAATGTAAACTATAAATTATTTTATAATAAAGATGGAAAGTTTGATTGGAGGCCTATAGAATTGATTAATCCAATATTATATGTATATTTAGTTAAATTGATATCAGAAGAGGATAATTGGAAAGAGATAAAAAGAGTATTTAAAGAATTTCAAAAAAATGAAAAAATAATTTGTTGTAGTATTCCAATTGAATCATATAATCGCAATTTAGATAAAAAAGAAACTATACTAAATTGGTGGGATCAATTTGAACAAAATACAATATCAAAAAGTTTAATATTTAATTGGATGGCAATAACAGATATTACTAATTGTTATGGTTCTATATATACACACTCAATTAGTTGGGCACTAGAAGGGAAAGAAGAGGCTAAAAAAAATAAACAAAATAAAAAAACTTTAGGAAATCAAATAGATCAAATTATTAGAGCGATGTCATATGGTCAGACTAATGGAATACCACAAGGAAGTGTATTAATGGATTTTATCGCTGAAATTATTTTAGGATATGCTGATCTACAACTAGGAAAAAAGATTAAAAAAAATAATATAGAAGACTATTGCATACTGAGATTTAGAGATGATTATAGAATATTTGCAAAAAATGAATTTGATTTAAAAATGATTTTAAAATATCTTACAGAAGTATTAATAGACTTGAACTTTAAATTAAATTCAAATAAAACATTAATTACAGATGATATAATTACAAACTCGATTAAAAAAGATAAAGAAAACGAGTTAGTAAATAATTATATAATTGAAAATAATATACAAAAATCTTTATATAATATTAGCAAAGTATCAATTTTATATCCGAATAGTGGAACTGTAATTAAATCATTAATTAAATTATATGAAACACAAATAAAAATATCTAAAAAAATTAATTATATAGAACAAATTATAAGTA
>CALIMU010000104.1 GCA_938045355.1 uncultured Clostridium sp.
ATATTTTTATATAAACATAAATTTATGGATTTATAACTGTTGAAGGTCCTTCATCCTCTTCATTATTTCCACCAATAAATTCATTTCCTCCAGATCCAGATGATTCTTCAATAACATTTATTGAATCATATCTAATAATGCCTTTATAATTTTGTTCTACTGAAATTACAGTTCCAGAATCTTGATATGGTATATTTTTATTCCATCTTCCACTATTATCTACTGTTGTATAATATTCATTACCATTTATCCTTATAGTAATATTAGCTAATGGTTGTCCTATACCTTTAACAATATTATCATTAATAGTAATCTTATCTATCTTAACATTTGCTACAATTAATGATGGTTGTGATACTGATGTTCCCTTTCCATTTTTAGAATCATCTTTCTTATTTTTTATTGATTCTTCAAAATCAATTTTAGTAATAATATTTTCTTTTAGATTTTTATGATATATATTAACATTACCATCATGTATCTCATACTTTTCTGTAAACCATTTAGATGTATATAAATTGTTTAAGATATTATCATTTTTACCTTCTAGATTATTTCTTAAACTATAATTTAATGCTTGCATTTTCCCTTCTTCTAAAAGTTCTGTTCTTGCTTGCTCAATTCTCGCCTTATTTGCTTTTGTTATAAGGCCATCTTTTCCTAAGGACATTTGTATTGCTACTGAAGCCATCAATAACATTACAATTATAGTTATAACAAGTGCAATTAATGTTATACCTTTATTTGTTTTTATATTCATATATTATGCCTTATCTAACATTTAAATCAATTTAAATATGACATAGTTTTAAAAGTAACTATGTTATATCTAAAAATTTATATTTTTTAATTACTAATTACTATTTATTTTAATATTGTCTATATACATTCCCGATTTCTATATCTATCTAATGTTCTTGCTCTATTTATATTTTCAGTAACATTAAATGCAAATGATATAACAATTGTTAATATTATTAATAGTGCTAATGCTAATACTAAATCTATTCCTACTGAATTTTTCTTTTCGATTTTTTCTTCTACTGTCTCTACTTTAGGTGTTTTCTTTTCTTCTACTACTTTTTTAACTTTTGTGTTATTTGTTTTTGCTGCTGTTTTTTTAGTTGTTGTAGCTTTTTTTGTTTGTGTACCTTTTTTAGTTGTTTTACTTGAACTATTAGTTGTTTTTTTTCTTGTGTTTTTTTCTTCTGCCATTTTGCTTCCCTTTCTCTTTAGTTATTTTATACTATAATATGATTATATATATATTCTTATTCTTTTTCTATTTTTTTTACTTTTTTTAATACTTTTTTTACATTTTTGTTATTTTGTTATTTAATATAATATTTTACCAAATTCCTCTTTCTGTTTTTTCTACTTTTTCTACTTCCACTTTTTCTTGTTCTTTTCTTTTTTCTAAATTTTCTCTCGATTCATTAAACACTGTTTTTACATGTTTTAATTCTGATTCATTTATACCATTTTCCCCAAACTCTTCAAGTAACATTTCTATCTAACTTTTATCGAAATCATTCTCAAATTCTTCTTCATCTAATTTTTTCTTAAAATCTTCATATTCTTTATCCAAGTCTTTTTCTTCTTCTTTATCTACTGACTTACGAGGTTCATGATTTAATATACCATATACATCCAATTCATTTTCAAATTCTTTATCTGAACTTTTTTCTTCTTTTTTTGATTCTTCTTCAACTTCTAAAGTTTTTTCTTCAACCCTTTCAAAAATAGCATTTATTTCTTTTCTACTAGGGGCTTTAATCTCATCTTTTCTTTCCTCTAGCTCCTTTTCTTTTTCTTTATACTCTTTATGTGTTATTTTACCTTCATTAAAGTCATTTTTTATATCAAACCATTTGTGCTTATAATTTGATTCTTTAATATCCATTTCATAATAGTCTATAGTCTTTTCATTATTATTTATCTTATCTTTAAGTTCTTCAATATTCTTTTTAAATATTTCTTCATCAATTTCACCACGATTTTTTTTCAAATATTCAAGACTTATTTTCTTTTCTAAAATTTCAATATCTGAATATAGCATATCTTTTTCATTCATATAATTATTTAAATCAATATAACTTCTTAAATCATCTTTTGTTCTTTGTGTTGTAGAATCTGGCTCTTTTTTGTTTATATTACTTTGTGCTTGTTTTGCATATAACTCAGAAAGACTATTATTACTTTTATCTATTTGCATAATTAATTCTTCTAGTTCTATTTCAGCATTCAATATTTGGTATCTTCTTTCATCATGTGTAAGTTGACTCTCTGTTTTTAATTTTCTTATTTTGTCAGAAATTCTATCTCTTCTTATTGTATTATTTTCTATATCTTTCTTATGCTTTATTTCTATTTTTTTGTTTTCTTCTGATAGCTTATAATTTTTCATTTGTTATTTCCTTTATATATTTTATTATTTTAATAGCCTAATATTAGCTAGTACATATTATTTAAATATATTAAACCATTGTTTTATTTTATCTATTACCTTATTAAAAAATGATTGTTTGTATTCTACTATATTTGCAGTACTTTGATTACTTACTTCTGTAAATTTATCTACTTTTTCACTTATAGTTTCTTCTTCTATTTTTGTTGTTACCTTATTAAAAATCTTATCATTACTATATTTTTCTTGCATTTCCTTTTGGTGTTTTTCTTCATTTGTTTCTAACATATGTTTAAATTTCTTTCTTTCGTCTTCTGTTTCACACCAATAATTATAATGAAATAATGCTATCATTGCTAATGACTTTCTATTAATATCTTGTTCTTTTAAAGGAATACTCATACTATATTCTGGATTATAGTTTTCTTCTTTACATTCTGTAATAACTTTAAGTACTGTCTTTGGTAATTTATTTATATATTTTTCTCCTAAAGCTTGTAATATCCCATATACTTCTGAATACATTTCTTTTGTTGTTATAACCATTTACATTTCCCTACCTTTATCTTCTTTTGTATTTTCTTTTGTTTTACTCATTTCTTCTTTACTTCTATTCAATATCTCTTTTACATTTTCTACATCTGATTTATTTATATCAAAATCTTTATAATTATTTATTAAATCTTCATTAACATCATATGAATATGTGTCTATATGTTGTGCACTTGTTATTTTTTCATTTTCCCTATATATTTCATTAAAGCCTAAATTTCCTTCTTCATCTCTTGTTATTGTATATCTATTACCACTTTCTGTCTCAAATTCTTTTAAACTTTCTGTTTTTTTAAGTTCATCTGCATTTCCAAATAGTTTTCTACCTGTTGTAGTATATATTTCCTTGTTTTCTTCTTTTTCTTTTCCTTTAATTCCTTTTAATTCTTCAAATTTAATACGTCCTTTTTCATCAGATACACTAACCATTATATTAAAATCTTCTTCACCTTTTTCATTTACTGTTGATACTATAACAGTCCTTCCAAATAAGTTTCCATATTCTTCTTCTTCAGGTATTCCGAAGCTGATCTGTAAAATCACGTAAAAATTCATAATCTGTTATTTCTGATATACCGTGTTACTTTCCTTCCATCTCCAAATGAATCTTCTACTTCATTTCTTATAATATTTTTTGCACATTCTTTTTGTGTGACTTCTTCAAGTTTATCACCTTTTATTATATTTTTATTTTTTACATTAAACTCAATACCATCAACAGTTATAGTAGTATTTTCTTTATCTCCGTTTCCTATAATACTATATTCACCTTTTTCATTTTTTATATAATATTCTTTTACAGGTTCCATTACCTCTTTTCCTGTTTCTTCATCAATTGCAGGTTTTTCATATGTTGCAATATATATGTCTTTTTTTATGTCTGATACATCTAAACCTATAACATCATCAATTTCTTCAATATCAAGTCCTTTTACTTTTTCAAATTCTAGTAAAAGTTTTGGGTTATCTGTATATCTTCCATCTACTTCTAGTTTAGCAAATTCTTCAAATAGCTCTTTCTTCTCCCCTTCTATTCCTCTTGAATACTCTCTTCCAAGTTCTTTTTTCATATATTCAAATTTGCTTTTTTCAGTAACACCTTTATCACTAGCATTTGCTAAAATCTTATAATGTTTTTCATTTAAATATTGTGACCCTGTATATGCACTTGATTCATGCATTTCATCAAGATTTTGTTTTTCATTTTCTTTCCACATCTCTGCTACTGAAAAATTATTTCTCTTACTTATTTCTTTTTCATATTTACTTTTATTCACATCATTTGTTTTTTTCTCTTCATTTGATATTTCTTCTTTTTCTAAATATTTATCTGAAAAATCATCAAACATTTTATCAACTTCTTCATCTGTAGGCTCTACTTTCTCTTTATTTTCAAGCTCTCTTATTTTTTCTTGTTGTTCTTCTCTACCTATTTTTTCTATTTTTCTATCATAATATATATTTTTATAATCATAGTCATATTTTTTATTTATCATCTCTTCTTTTGAAGATTCATAACACTCTTTAGTTATTTCTTTTTCTCTCTGAAATTCTTTAATATTTGTATTTTTTTGTTCTATTGTTGTAAGCTTAGTTCGATTTTTTAATTCTTCTAGTTTTAGTTTAAAGTTAATTATATTATCATCTAATTTTAACCCTTCTAAATCATTTTTACATCCTACAAATGTCCTTAATACATCTAGTCTTCTCTTTTGATCTGCATATTGTGTTGGATCTATTTCTTTATTAAGTCTTGCTTTATCTAAATTAGACCTCATCTCTCTTATATATAATTGTTTAATAGTACCATTAAGACCATATATATCTCTTTCTAATTCTGATTTTTTTATTTCTAAATTTAATATATCATATTCTTTTTTATTATCTAGATTTTTTTCATCTTTCTTTAATTTGCTTATCTCATTATTTATATTAGAACATTCTTTAATTTTTTGTTCTATAATTTTTTCATATTCATTTTTCTTTTCATTAAATTCTTTCGATAATTTATATTTACTATAATCCATAGGAATTCTCTCTTTTCTTTAGTATTATTACTATTTTTCTATTTTTTTAACTTTTTTTAATTTTCTTTTTATATTTTTCTCTGTTTTACCATCTGTTCTATTATATTTTCCGAAAGTTTGATTCTTCTTTAATATCTCTTATAGTATTTTCTTCTATATTTTTTAAATTTTCTTTTTTATCTTCAATATCTAAAAGTTCTGGATTTCTTAAATATCTCATTATTTTTTTCATACAATTTGAAAAATAATGTCCGATCACATATTCTCTCATCAGATACTATTCCAAATTCTAGATATCTTTCTTTTACAATTTTTTGATTAATTTTTCCATCTATTTCTTCTGTTATTATTTTATCTATTTCTTTTTTCTTACCAATAGATAAAAATATTCCGTACTGTTCCAAAATTATATATATGGTGATAAATTGTATCAAGACCTATTGATCCTACATTTGTTACAAATATACTTGAATGAAAAGGACTTGCATCTATAATACTTTTAGGTAAAAGATTTATTTTATCTAAAAACATCAAAGTGTTTATAGCTATTTTCAAAAATATTGTAGGTATATTTTTAAACTTTTCTACCAAATCCTCAGTAGTATTATTATCATTATTCCTTATTTTAGAAACTTCCTCTTTTACCATTTTACTTACTTCATATATTTTTTCATTTCCATTAAAATTAAACTTAGCTACAGATTCCTTTACATTTTCTTCTAATTTTGGCTTTACTACAACAGATATATTTATATTATTTCTGTTATATATTTCACCTGACATAATAAACCTATTTATCTTAGGTTTTTCTTTAGCTACCCTTGCAAGTGCTGTAAAAATTATTTCCATATATGTAAGTTCTATATTATTTTCTTTTTGCTTTTTTATATATTCATTCATACCATCTAATACAACTTCTTTTTTTATATATACAAGTGCATCATTTCTCTCTTTCATTATTATTGGCATTATTCTTTCAAATATATCTGTACTTCTATCTTTTTCTCCATCTTTTCTTCTAAAAAACATATTATTTCCCTATCTTTAGTATTTCTTTATATTTTATATAATTATTTTGCATTATTAAATTATATTATAATTTAATATAATCACATTATTTTTCAAATATTTTAATATATTCTTCTTCTTTAAATCCTAATAATATTTTATCTTTATTTATACCATCTTTAATTATTACAAGTGGTCTTTTAATCATTTTCCCATCTGATATTA
>CALIMU010000105.1 GCA_938045355.1 uncultured Clostridium sp.
GGCTTATTTTAGGCCACTTTTGTTATAATAAAAAGATAAAAGATATTATAATATAGTAGTTTTAATTATAGTTTATATATGTTAAAATTGTATTGAAACTAGAAAATGGGAGAAAAGAATGTTTAAATTTAAATTTGATAAAAAGACTAAAGAACAAAAAGATATGGAAAAACAAGGTAAAAAATTAGAAAAAGAATATAAGAAGAGATATGGTCATGGAATTATAACAAAGATTATTGCACTTATACTTATACTTGCAATGCTTATTCCAACAGTTATAGGAATAATTCCATATTTAATACGTTAGAAAATATATGAAAAAAGGGAGAAATAGATGGGAAATCAATGGGTTGATTTAGTTCCTAGAAATACACTTTTAGAATATTATAAGACAATTATAACAAGCAATAATGGTTTTTTAATATCTATGGCAATTATAGATATTATATTAGTTGTAACACTTCGGAGTATTAATATTAAAAACAATAAAAAATACAAGAGTATTACAACTTCTTAAAGGAATAGCATTACTTTTGGTTATAAATATAATAAGTGATGTGATGAAATTACCAATTATACATAGATTGTTATCATCAATATCAACATATGGTATATTAGTACTTGTTATAATATTTCAACCAGAACTTAGAAAAATGCTTGAACAGATTGCAACAAGTAAGGTTATAAAATATTTAGGAATATCACAAAATGAAGATGAAAAATTGATGAAAGAAAATATATATAAGGTTGCAATGGCAGCATCATCACTTGCACAATTAAAAGTTGGAGCACTTATAGTTTTTGAAAAAGATATTAAGTTAAAAGAAATAATAGATAATGGAATAAGAATTAATGCAGATGTATCTGTACAACTTTTAAAAAATATCTTTGAAAAAGATACACCACTTCATGATGGTGCGGTTATAATAAGTGAAGGAAGGGTGATGTCAGCATGTTCAATATTACCACTTGCAGTAGATAATAATATTAATAAAGCATTTGGTACAAGACATAGAGCAGCACTTGGGATTTCAAAAAATAGTGATGCAATAGCAGTTGTAGTGTCTGAAGAAACAGGAAAAATTTCAGTTGCAAGAAATAATATGTTAAAAGTTGATATTAAAGAAGAAGGACTTAAAAAGTTATTGCTTAAATATCTTTTAAATATTGATATGGAAAAAGAAGCAAGAGATAATGATAATATAATATTAAGAAAGATGAAAAGAGTTAAAGAAAAGTTTAGGAAAAAAGAAAAAAAGGAAGCTAATAATAAGTAGTGGATAATAAAAGGAAAAGATATGAAAGAAAATAAGAAAAATACCAAAAGCCTTATAATATATTTAATTATATTTGCTTTTGTTGTTGCAGTATCGATAAATGCTATAATTAATCAAGAAAGTAAAAAACAAGAAATAAAAATGCAAATAAGTCAATATGAAGATGAGTTAGAAAAATTAAAATCAGAAAAAGAAGAACTTATAGAACAAAAGGAAAAGATAAATACAGATAAATATATTGAAAATGTTGCAAGGAATAAGCTTGATATGTTTTTGCCAAATGAAAAGGTATATGTACATTCAAGATGGTAAAATAGAAAAGGATGGTTAATATTTAATATTGATCATTCTTTTTTTGATTAAATATAATATATTTTGCTTTTAATTTGGTTTATGTAATGAAACTTGAAAAAAAACTATAAAACATATATTATATATGATATAGATATGGAGGAAAGATGCAAAGATGGACAGATAGAGGGGCTGCAATCATAGCCCAAGGTGATAAGATTATTCTTATGAGAAGAGAGCGAGGATTTGGAAAAAACAAACAAATATATTATACAATACCAGGTGGTGGTAGAGAAGAAGGAGAAAAGATCGAAGAAACTGCTATAAGAGAAATAAAAGAAGAACTTGGAATTGATATAAAAATTAAGAAATTAATGTATAAACTTAATACATATATGAGAATGCAATATATTTTTTTAGGCGAATATGTATCAGGTATACTTGGAACAGGAGAAGGAGAAGAATATGAAGAAGAAAACTATAAGAAATATGGAAAATATATACCACAAGTAGTAAGCTTTGAAAAATTAAAAAAAATTAAACTTGTTCCAGAAACTTTAAAAAAAGAAATTATTAGAGATTACTTATATATCATAGGTAAAAGTAAAAAGAAATATACTTTAAAAATACTTCAAGAAGAAAGTAAGAAGAGAATACAAAATAGAAAATATTTAAGAAAAGAAGAAACAAGTAATATTAATAATAGGAAAAATGCATCAAATAAAGCCTTAATATCAAATAAAAAAAGAGATTTTTTAAAAAATGATATAACTCTAGATGAAAAGAATAAATTAAAAAGAGTGATAAAAAAACAAGAAACATATAAGGAAAAAAGAGAAAAGTTAAATAAGGAAACAAAAGATAAGAGTATTAGAAATACTAATAATAAGAGAAAAAACAATTATATAAGTAAAAGTAAAAATAATAATAAAATCAAAG
>CALIMU010000106.1 GCA_938045355.1 uncultured Clostridium sp.
AAAAATTATATTTGGGATAATAATTATATGTATATTATCAATTTCACCAATGAATATAATAAAAAAATATATGGAATCAAAATATCCTGATGATATAGTTTCAAATAGATCACATCCTTTAGTATCATACTTATTAATGGGTGCAAGAACTAAAATAGATTATGCATCACATGGATGGTGGAGTGCAGAAATAATAGAACTTTGGAATAAGTATATAGGAGAAAATACGGCTAAAACAAAGGAAGAACTAAGAACATATTTAGAAACTGTAAAAAAAGATGGATCAGGTTTCGAAAAATTAAAAAAAGAACAATGGAAAGAATATGTTGAATTAATTAAAAACTATATAAAGAAACCTAATGTTATGTTTGATTTCTATAGTGAAAAAATATTATCAATGTGGACAGAAACTACATTTCAATCAATATGGACAAATGATGTTATGTTTAGGATGAAAATATATGATGTAGATGTTTTAGGAAGAACTGCAAAAGAATTATATTTTGGTAATACAAGAGAAATATATCAAGAATATTGTAAAGCATTAATAATTTTAATATATTTTGGAGCTTTTATAGAAATACTTAATAATAGAAAGATTATTAAAGATGGTGAAGAAAAATATAATGTAGATAATAGATTTGTAAATATGGAAAAATTATATTTAGCTATAATATTTTTAGGGGGATTTACATTTCATATATTATGGGAAGCAAAATCAAGATATATAATCCCATATGTAATAATATTATTTCCACTTGCAACAGGTTTAATAGATGTTATAATTAATAATAAGATTGTTAATAAAATTAAACTATTAAATCCATATATAAAAGAAAAAGAAGATAAGAGAAATAATAATTGAGATACAAAAGAAAGTAAAAGTGTAATTAAAAGGAAAATAAGTTATCAAATAGGAGAGTACTATGAAGAATTTTGAAAAATTATCAATTGTTGTCCCTTGTTATAATGAAGAAGAAACAATTATGCTATTTTTTGAAGAAGTGGAAAAATATAAGAAAAAAATAGGGTTGAAATTAGAATATATATTTGTAAATGATGGATCAAAAGATAATACATTAAATGTATTAAAAAAATTATATAGTGAAAATAAGGATTCTGTAAAATATATATCTTTTTCTAGAAATTTTGGAAAAGAATCAGCAATGCTTGCAGGACTAAAGGAGTCAACAGGTGATCTAATAACAATAATGGATGTTGATCTTCAAGACCCACCAGAAATAATACCTGAAATGATTAAAAAAATGAAAAAAGAAAATTTAGATTGTGTAGGTAGTAGAAGAACAACAAGAAAAGGTGAACCACCAATAAGAAGTTTCTTTGCTAGAAAGTTTTATCAGATTATAAACAAAATAAGTGATACAGAAATGGTAGATGGTGTTAGAGATTTTAGACTTATGAAAAGGAAAATGGTAGATGCTATTTTAGAAGTAGGAGAATATAATAGATTTTCTAAAGGAATATTTAGCTGGGTAGGATTTAAAACAGCATATGTTGAATATGAAAATAGAGAAAGAGTAGCAGGACAAACAACATGGTCATTCTTTAAATTATTTAAATATTCAATAGATGGAATAATAAATTTCTCAGAAATGCCACTAAATCTTGCAATAATGTTAGGACTTACAATATGTACATTAACAATATTTTTCTTGATATTTGTAGTTGTAAGGACAGCAATTTATCGGAAACCCAACATCACGGATGGACTTCAATGATGAGTGTTATACTTTTAACCTCAGGAATTCAACTATTATGTATAGGAATACTTCGGAAGATATATTCGGAAAGATATTTTTAGAAACAAAGAAAAGACCTATATATATAATATCAGAAACAGAGAAAGATGAGGAAAATTAATAAAAAATGAATAAAATAATAGGAAATATAAAAAAGTGTTTTAATAAAAATATTAAAAAAAGTATATTTATTATATCATTAGCAATATCGATGTTTTTAACATATATAGTAAACATTAAAATAGATATCCCACAAAATAGGGTATATACAGATACAGATGGTATAGTTTCATTAATAGCAATATTTGCAATTAATTATGGAACATTTTCATTGTTATATATAAGAAAACATTTACAAGATAATAAAGAAAAATTAAAAAGATTTAAAATAACAACAACTATAACAGGACTTATAATAGGTTTTTGTATAGTTTTACGGAATATTATCTGAAACAATATTTTTAACAACACCAGTTAGTATTGGTAAAAAATTAGTATTATATATTTTTGCACAATATATAGCATATTCATATATAGTAAAAAATGTTGTAAGTTTAATATTTTATGGATTAGAAAATTTAGAAATAACAAATAATAGAAAAGAAAATAATGAAGTAAATAAAAAGACTAGAAAGATAAACTTATTTGATGGAAGTTGGAAATCATTTTTAATAACAACATTAATATTATTTATATGTTGGATACCTACACTTTTAGCAAGATATCCAGGAGCATTTTCAACAGATAATTTTGAACAATTAATACAACATTATTCAGGAACATATTATAATGCACATCCTATACTACATTCTGTATATTTAATAAATGTAGTACTTTTAGGAAATTTCTTATTTGGATCACATACACATGGAATAGCATTATATTCGATTTTACAAATGCTTTATACAGCACTTACAATTAGTTATACGATAAAAGTATTTGCAGATATGAAAATGAACAAAATATTTAGTATTGTAATAATGTTATTTGCAATGTTCTATCCACCAATAGCACATCATACAATGATTGCACATAAAGACATATTATGTACTGTTGTTATAATTAATCTAATATTACAATTAGTAAAAATTGCTCAAGATTATTCAGGATATTTTTCTAAAAAAAGAAATATATTTAAATTTGCATTTTGGGTAACATTACCATTATTTTTAAGACATAATATATTTTATGCATATTTAATAGCATTACCTTTAATATTATTAATAATGGCATTTAATATAAAAGGGAAAGAAAAATTTAAATATATATTAATAGTATTTAGTATTTTTGTAGTATCAATGGTATTTTATACAAAAACAATAGATTTTGTAATGAAAAAATATAATATAGCACCTGGAAGTAAGAGAGAATTTTATAGTATTCCAGCACAAATGCTTGGAAGGCTTGCAACATTTAAAAAAGATGATTTAACACAAGAAGAAAAAGATGATATATATTCATGGTTTAAATCAGAATTTAAATCTGAAAATATACAGAAGTTTGATGATATTAGTAAGTTCTATTTACCAAAACTTGCAGATCCATTAAAAAATAGGATAAGTATAGATATTGTGGAAAATGAAGAATACAAGAAAAAAGCAATATCAAATTTTATAAAATTATTTAAGAAATATCCACAAGAAATGATAATGGGTGCATTAGTACATACAAACCTATATTATTATCCATATATGCCAGCACATATGCCACAAATACAAGTATCAAATGCTCATCACCCACATCAAGAACAAGCAGCACAAAAAATTAATGCTAAATTAGATAGAAAGATAGATAAAGCAGGAAGAATAGAAAATTATACAAATTATATATATTTAGCAAAAATACCAGTATTATCAATATTTGTTAATATAGGATATACAGTATATATTGTTATAATTTCAATGATGTATATAATCTATAGAAAGAAATATATTAAATTAATTATATTTATGCCACTTTTAGGAGTATATGCAACATGTCTATTATCACCAGTAGGAGGAGAAATACGTTATTTCTTACCAATGTATATAGGAGTATTAATAGGTCTTCCATTTGCAACAGAAAATAAAGATGGTAAATATGTAGAATAATAATTAAAACAGTATCAAAAATGATACTGTTTTTTATCTAAAAAGATAGTATTACAAAAATATAGAAATTTTAAATAAATATATAGTAAAAAATATATAAGTGATATACTTATATATAAATATAATGTGGTTTAAGGAGAATAAATTGAATAAAAGAAAAGGAATAACACTTTTAGCCCTTGTTATAACAATAGTAATAATGCTACTTTTAGCAGGTGTTGCAATTCAAATGACAATGGGAGAAAATGGACTTATAGCAAAATCTAATCAAGCTAAAAAAGAACAAGCAAAAGCAGAATTATTAGAGGATGCAAAATTAGGATATTTAAATTTAAAGACAAAAGCAATTGAAGAAAAAAGTCCTACACCTGAATATGAATCATTATTATCTACAAGTGAATTTTTAGATAAATACAATATTGTGGGTGATAATATAACAGATAAAAAAGGAAATGTAATAGAAGCAAAGCAAGAGATATTAAATACTTTAAAAATGCTTTATCCTAAAACAGATGGTAAGAAAACAGTAGGTGGTGTTGAGATACCAGAGTCTGATAAAGATAAGATGATATTTAAGTTAAAAATAAAAGAAAATGGTAAGTCAATTATATGGTGTAATATGGAAAATTATACAGGGCCATCAACGCCAATAAAAATCGATTATGGAGATGGTACAAAAGGTGAATTAACAGATTATTATTGGGGAAGTGGAAAGAGCTATAATAAAGGAGAGTATATAGTTAAGTTGGAAAATGTTGAAGTCTTTTCAATGGGGGCATTATATTCTTATCAAGAGGACGGATATGAAGTAGAATTATTACAATGGGGTAAGATAAAAGCAACAGGTTATAAAAATATAACACTTCGAAATGTATCAATTATACATGAGCCAGAGCCAGCAGATACAATAGTAGAATATAGGAATGGACAGTTTAGTGAAATTCCAGAAAATTTATTTGAGAATAAGAAAGATAGTAAATATGTAAGTATGTTTAGAGATTGTAATAATTTGACAGATATACCAGTAAATTTATTTAAAAATTGTATTAATGTAGAGAGTTTTGATGATACATTCTTTAGATGTGCCAATTTAACAAATATACCGGAAGACTTATTTAAGTATAATATTAATTTAAAAAATGTTAATTACACATTTAGTGAATGTTCTAAACTTACAAATATACCGGAAAATTTATTTAAATATAATGTTAATTTAAAGAGTGCACGTGGTACATTTAAAAAATGTTCTAGGTTAGAAAATATACCAGAAAATTTATTTAAATATAATACTAATTTAGAATATATGAATGGAATATTTTCAGAATGTACAGAATTAACTAATATTCCAAGTAGGTTAATAAGTAATAATAGTCAGTTAAAAGAGATAGAGAATATGTTTGCAGGTTGTAAAAAAATAATAGATATACCAACAAATATAATTCAAGATGGAATCAAACTTAAAGAAAGAGGAGGTAGAGCTTGGAGAATGTTTAAAGGCTGTACAGCGGCAAATAATTATTCAATTATACCAGATGATTTAAAATAAAAAAAGAATGAATTCATTAAAGGATTCATTCTTTTTACATATAATTATCATCATCATATACTTTCATAGTATAGTCAAGTTTTGCAGGAAGTATTGGATCAGATGCAAGAACAAATATGTCTGTTGCAAGAATATCTTTGTTTAAAATTATTTGCTTATTTTTGTTAAGATTATTTTTTTCAAAACTTGCTACAGATATTATAATGTCTATATTTGGATTTGCTCTTGCAATTGTAGATATAAGCTCTTTTCCTTTATGGTTAAAACCAAGAACTCTTACATATGGAATAGTTGATTTAGCAATTTGCATATCTTTTTTAGTTATATTTAAAAGTATAGATACAAGTATTCTTCTAATCTTACTTTCTGTAAAGCGTTTACTTTTAATATTTGCGATTAATTCTTCTAAGTTACTAGATATGTAACTTGCTTTTTTAATACGATTTTCAAGTCCTTCTGTAACATCAGATATATTTTTAAGTGTAGATATATCCATATCCCTTATCTTATAAAATAGTATTTGTTCAAAAGGTTTAAGGTTAGTTATATTTACATTTGCTATATTTTCTCTAATTAAATCATATACATATTCTGGAACAGAATTTGAATAATTTTCACCATTTAAGATAGCTTCTCTTATTCTAGAACCACTAGCAAAAGAAGAAAGGTTTGGTGAAAAATGTCCTTCACCATTTCTTTGAATTGTAATTGCAGTAACTTCAAAATTTTGTCTTTTTATTTGCTTTATATATTCAATACCAAGGACATTATTTGGTTCATCTAAGATCTTAGCATATTCAGAGCTTTTTAGGTAAAGCATTGTAGCTTCTGCTAATGCTTTAGGATATGATAAACCAGAAGATAAAGCATTTTCTAGATAATATAATAATTCATCAGGTTCTTCTAAGAATAGGTCTGCAAGAGTTTCAAGCTTTTGAATATCACCGAGAAGAAGAACCAAAAGATAGGACATTAACTATTTTTAATTCTTTTAAAAGACGGATTGCACCATATGCAAAATCTTCAGCAGATGAGTTTGAAAATATTGTTGGAAGTTCTATAACAAGATCAACCCCACCTTTTATAGCCATTTCTGCACGTTTCCACTTATCTAAAAGAGCAGGTTCTCCGGCGTTGTACAAAATTACCACTCATTATTGCAATAGTATGACTTGCACCAGCTATTTCCTTACTTTCTAATAGATGGTATAAGTGCCCATTATGGAATGGATTATATTCACAAATAATTCCTAAAATATTTGTATTAAGTTCCATGCTAAAATAATTTTCTCCTTTCTTTAAAAATTTTTAGTCCTAAATTATATATAACTTTTAATATGATATATCTTATGATATCATAGAAATGGTTATAAATAAAGAGAAAAAGAAAGTAGGGTTTAAAGAAATAGATGAAATTAGAAGATTTTAATTATAATTTACCAAAAGAATTAATAGCACAAACACCATATTTAAAAAGAGATGAAGCAAGACTTTTAGTAGTAGGAAAAGATAAAGAAAATTTTGAAGACAAAAAGTTTAGTGATGTTTTAGAATATATGGAAAAAGGTGATGTTTTAGTTTTAAATGAAACAAAAGTAATACCTGCAAGACTATATGGGAAAAAAGAAACAGGAGCATTTGTAGAAATATTATTACTTAAAAACTTAGAAGAAGATATATGGGAAGCAATGGTAAGACCAGGAAACAAATTAAAAGTTGGAGTAAAAGCATATTTTTTTGAAAAAGATTTAGAGAATGCAGATATATCAGAAAATATATTAGAAGCAGAAATCTTAGATATATTAGAAGATGGATTAAGGAAAGTGAGATTTAAATATAATGGTATATTTAATGAAATATTAGATAAGATAGGAACAATGCCACTTCCACCATATATAACAGAAAGATTAGAAAAAGAAGAAAGTTATCAAACTGTATATGCTAAAAATTTAGGATCTGCAGCAGCACCAACAGCAGGACTTCATTTTACAGAAGAACTTTTAAAAAAAGCAGAAGAAAAAGGAGTAAATATAGCTAAGATAACATTACATGTAGGACTTCGGAACATTTAGACCTGTTAAAGTAGAAAATATTTTAGAACATAATATGCATACAGAATATTATGAAATAACAAAAGAAGCAGAAGAGATTATAAACAGGGGGAAAAGAGAAGGAAAGAAAATAATAGCTGTTGGAACAACAAGTGTAAGAACATTAGAAACAGTAGCAGATGAAAATGGATTTGTAAAAGCAGGAAGTGGTAATACAAATATATTTATATATCCAGGGTATATATTTAAATGTGTGGATAAGATAATAACTAATTTCCATCTTCCAGAATCAACCCTTATAATGCTTGTATCTGCATTTTTAGGAAGAGATAAAACACTTAAAGCATATAATTATGCAGTAGAGAAAGGATATAAGTTTTTTAGTTTCCGGAGATGCTATGATAATATTTTAATTGTTGTATTTTTACTAAATATAAAACTATATACAAAAGAAATATAATGTGCTAAATTGTACATATAATGATGATTTAATTAAAGGAGATAAAGATAAATATGAAAATAGTAAAAATAATATGTATAGTAATATTAGTAGTTGTTTTAGGATTTGTATCATATTTAGGATATGAATATATTACAAATAAGAGAGATATAATAGGGATAAATAAAATTTTAGGGAAAAGGATAGAAGATAGAGGACCAGTACCACATGAAAATCCTGAACCAGATCAAGAAAGAGAAAAAAGAGAAAATACTCTAAATGTAAATAATAAGAAAGTATATAAGACAGTAGATGGAGTTGAAATCTTAGAAGAAGATAAAGATAAAATGCTTATAAGGGCAGAAGTAAAAAAAGGAACAAAAAAACAAAGAACAATAAAAATTACAGCATCTGCAGGAACAAAATTTGAAAAATATGACACAAATACTGTTGTAGATTTTGGAGACGGAAAAGGAAAAGTAGCTCTAAAAGATAATTACTATAGTTCTAAAAATGATACACCATATTATGGAGTAGAAAGAGAACTAAAAGAAGGTGTGTATATTATAAAAATAGAAAACCCAAGTAATATAGAATATAATTCATTGAAAAAGATGTTAAATAATCCAGAAAAAGATGTAGAAGAATCTTTAGAAAATCAAAACACAATAAAAAATACAATATTAAATTTTGGAAGAAATATGGAATACCCTAAAGTTATAGGGAAAAAATCTGATGATGAACAAGTATCACTTAGTAGATATATTGGTATAGATGATATTAAAGATAGCATAGTTACAAATAATAAAGGTGATGTAGTATTTATGTATTCTAAATTCTTATTAGGTGTTAAGAAAAAACAAACAGATATAACAAAAGAATTAACAAAAAATGCACCACATGTAGAAATACATTATTCAAATAATAATGAAGAATAGAATAGAATAGTAAAGTAAAATAAATT